>MGYU01000070.1 GCA_001801885.1 Gammaproteobacteria bacterium RIFCSPLOWO2_12_47_11 | reverse complement strand
GAACGGGCAGCGGGATCACGCTCGAATACCACCTGGATTTCTTCTTTGATGGTTTCAAACATATAAGGACTATCTCATAAACAACGTCATTCTGTACATGGAGTGTACAGAATCTAGTGTCATGGAAGGCATCCTGCAGACTGGATACCGGCCCGCCGTTCCTGCGCGTCCTGCGCTCGCGGCATTTGTACTCCTGTACTTCATCCGTGGCCGGCATGACGAAATTTTTTTAAGTTGTTTGTGCATAAAAAGGGTTTGAGAAAATTCCGTCAGTTTACCAGTTCTGCAATGCGTTTACGCTGTTCTTCAAGTTTGCCAATAATTGCCAGAGTTTCATTCAAACGCTCGCGTTCCTTGTAAACCACGTCTTCCGGTGCGCGATCAACGAAGTTTTTATTTTCCAGTTTGGAATGTATGCGCTGTTTGTCGTTGTTCAGTTTGTCAATTTCCTTTTCCAGCCGTTCCAGTTCCGCCCTCGGATCTATCAGATCAGCGAGAGGTACCAGGACAGTCATATCACCCGCAAGAGCAAAGACTGCATCATCCGGAGCAGTATCAATTTCAGAGATTGAATCTATCCTTGCCAGTGATTTCATATATTGCATATAATCCTTGAGCCAGATTTTTTCTCTTTGGTTACCATCCTTGACTTTGACTGCCAGAGGTTTGCCCGGAGAAATATCACGCTCGGCGCGTATGCGACGCACGGCAAGAATAAAACTCTTGACCCAGTTTATCATCTCAATAGTTTCTTTATCACACTCAATTTCATCCCTGGCCGGATAGGCTTGTAGCATGATCGTTTTCGCCTGCTTGTTGATCATTGGAGTAATGCGTTGCCACAACTCTTCTGTGATAAAGGGAATGAAAGGGTGTAACAATCGCAGCAGGAATTCCAGTACATTAATTAATGTATACAGTGTTCCGCGTTTTAATGCTTCGGATGAGTCAGAATCATTCAGTATGGTTTTGGAAAGTTCCAGATACCAGTCGCAATATTCATCCCAGGTAAATTCATACAAGGCCTGTGTAGCCAGATCAAACCGATAGGTATTGATTGCAGTAATGACTTCTTCTATGGTCTGTGCCAGCCGCGTGTTGATCCAGCGTTCAGCAAGACCGAATTCCCTGTTTCCGTTATTAATATCAATGGACTGAGATTCTACGTTCATTATTACATAACGTGTGGCATTCCAGAGCTTGTTGCAGAAATTACGATAACCACCAATACGCCCCACATCAAAACGAATATCACGCCCATGTGTGGCGAGCGATGCAAATGTAAAACGCAATGAATCAGTCCCATAGGCGGCAATGCCCTCCGGGAATTGTTTCCGTGTGGCCTTCTCGATCTTTTCTGCAAGATGCGATTGCATCATGCCGTTGATGCGTTTTTTGACCAGACTTTCCAGATCGATACCATCAATCAGGTCCAGCGGGTCGAGAATGTTGCCCTTGGACTTGGACATCTTCTGTCCTTCGGCATCGCGCACCAACCCATGCACATAGACCTCGCGGAATGGCACATCACCGGGAAATTTGAGGCCCAGCATGATCATGCGTGCGACCCAGAAAAAGATTATGTCGAAACCGGTAACCAGTACACTCGTTGGATAAAATGTATCCAGTTCCCCTGTTTGGTCCGGCCAGTCGAGTGTTGAAAATGGCCAGAGCGCAGAAGAGAACCAGGTATCCAGTACATCATCGTCCTGCTTTAACAGAATATCCGTATCGAGGTTTTCGCGTTGGCGGATCTCCGCTTCTGACTCCCCGACATAAATGTTTCCGTCTTGATCATACCATGCCGGGATCTGGTGCCCCCACCAGAGCTGGCGACTGATGCACCAGTCCTTGATATTGCACATCCATTCAAAATAAGTTCTGGACCAGTTTTCAGGAATGAACTTGATTTTACCGTCTTTTACAGCCTTGATCGCCGGATCAGCCAGCGGCGCGATCCGCACATACCATTGATCGGTGAGGTAAGGTTCGATCACTGCATTGGACCGATCGCCACGTGGCACCATGAGTTTATGGGGTTCGGTTTTTTCCAGCAGTTCTGCTGCTTCCAGATCAGCAATGACCTTTTTACGGGCGGTGAAACGATCTTGCCCCTGATATACGACTGGTGCATTTTCATTGATGATTGCATCAATGGTGAAGATGTTTATGAGTGGCAGATTATGGCGTTTGCCGACTTCGTAGTCATTGAAATCATGGGCCGGTGTGATTTTCACGCAACCGGTCCCGAATTCCGGATCGACATAATCATCGGCGATGAGGGGGATGGTGCGGCCGGTAAGTGGCAGGACGATTTGCTTGCCAATTAAATGCTTGTAACGTTCGTCATCGGGATGCACGGCCACAGCAGCATCACCCAGCATGGTCTCAGGGCGCGTGGTGGCAACAACAAGATGATCATTGCCATCAGCCAGCGGATAACGAATATGCCACAGATGACCGTTTTCTTCTTCCGAAATGACCTCTAGGTCGGAAATGGCGGTGTGTAACACCGGGTCCCAGTTGACCAGGCGTTTGCCGCGATAGATCAGTCCCTCGTTATACAAATCAATAAAGACTTTCCGCACGGCCTTTGATAAACCTTCATCCATAGTGAATCGTTCGCGTGACCAGTCCATGGAAGTGCCGAGGCGGCGCAGTTGCCTGGAAATAGTATTTCCGGATTCCTGTTTCCACACCCATACCCGTTCCACAAATTTTTCACGGCCCAGATCATGCCGGGAAATGCCCTGCTGTTCGAGTTGACGTTCCACCACCATCTGTGTGGCAATACCCGCATGATCAGTTCCACATTGCCATAGCGTTTTATCTCCCAACATGCGGTGATAGCGGATGAGGATATCCATCAGCGTATGTTGAAAAGCATGGCCCATATGCAGGCTGCCGGTAACATTCGGTGGCGGTAGCATGATGCAATAACCCGGGCCATTTCCTGCAGGTGCAAAATAATTGTTTTCTTCCCAGGTCTGATACAGGGGCGATTCAATGGCCTGGGGATTGTAGGTCTTTTCCATGTATTGCTGTCAGTCAGGGTTAAAAACACAGGTTATTTTAAAAGTGCGGCATTATGCCAGCAAAGCGGGGAGTTAACAGCTAAAGGTTGGCTAAAATTATCTATTTTTGCCTGTCTTCGCCCTCTGTTTTGTCGGGATGCGTGGCTGTTTTGTGTGGCCGCTGTTCTTCAAGCTGGGCCTTGATTTCCGTAATAATGCTGTCCTTTATGGCATCTTTCAGGATGCTGACCAGTTCATCCAGTTCACCGGTCAGTTTCTGGTCCATATTATCAATCAGGTGAGCCAGCTGGTCGCGGCTGATGCCGTTATCTGGTTCATCATCGGCAGTTTCATGCTGTTCCCGTATTTGAAAGTCTTCATCTTCAAAATAGATATCGTCCGGGTCTATAGCTTCATCCAGTACAGGTATTGCCGGGTGTGTATTGATTGTGACTGTTGCCTTGTCGGCGATGAGATTTTCCAGTTCCTCGATGGAACTGCCCAGTTCAGTCCCATAGGATTTTTGTGGCGGGTGTTTCTGGCCGGTTTCTTTAGTCATAATCCACTTTAACTGTGTGACTGTGCATTTCATGGCCGCCATCACGATAAGCCCGGTAATGGTTACGTGCCATCCCTCGCTCTGCTTCACTGCCAGCAACTATTTCGACAATTCTAGCAAATCTTTCGGCAGATGTGGGGATGTTCACATTCAGATTTATCATGACATTGCAGTTATCGGGCACTGGTTCTTGCCAGCCGATAATGACCGTTGTGTCTATCGGGCCTGACTGGCCGGTCAGAGAGTGTGGTATGAAGCTGATGTCGTGATATGTCCATAAAAGGTCATCCAGTTTGATAGCAGTCTCTCTTGAAGTCGTATGAATATAGACATTGTGGCCACGCCGCCAGGCTTTGTTAGCAATCGAACAGGCAAACCGGTCCCGGCCACTGTTTTCCGGCAGGATGTAGAAATCCACCCGGCTCACTACTTACTCTTGTCCAGCAGGTATTGTGTAAGCAAGGGGACTGGTCGTCCGGTGGCGCCTTTGTTTTTCCCGGACGTCCAGGCGGTTCCGGCGATGTCCAGATGGGCCCAGTGGTATTTTTCAGCGAAGCGTGACAGGAAACAGGCCGCTGTGATGGTGCCCGCCTCACGTCCACCGATATTGGCCATATCAGCAAAGGGACTGTCCAGTTGCTTGTTGTATTCTTCCCATAAAGGCAATTGCCAGGCCCGGTCGCCACTGCTTTCGCCCGCATTGAGCAGATCGCGGGCCAGCGGGTTGTGATTGCTGAGCAACCCCGATGCATGATTGCCGAGCGCGATCACGCAGGCCCCGGTCAGGGTTGCAATATCAATGACGACCTGTGGATGAAAACGTTCTGAATAAGTCAATGCATCACACAGTATCAGGCGGCCTTCAGCATCGGTGTTCAGGATTTCGACAGTCTGGCCCGACATACTTTTGATAATGTCGCCGGGTTTGGTGGCCCTGCCATCGGGCATATTTTCCGTGGTCGGGATTACACCGACAACATTGATAGGTAATTCTATTTCAGCCACGGCCAGTAGTGTGCCCAGAACACTTGCTGCACCACACATGTCATATTTCATTTCATCCATCGCCGCTGCCGGTTTGATGGAAATGCCCCCGGTATCAAAAGTAACACCTTTGCCAACCAGGACTATGGGTTTCACTTCTTTTTTTGCCCCCTTATATTCCAGAGTAATGAGTTTTGCCGGCTCAACACTGCCACGAGTCACAGACAGCAGGGTGTTCATGCCGAGTTTGGTCATGTCATCCTCATCCAGCACGGTGACTTTGATTGACCGGTGCAATTTTCCGAGATTTTTGGCCTGTTCTGCCAGATGAACGGGTGTGCAAATATTCGCAGGGCGGTTCGCGAGGTCGCGGGTCAGCTTGATGCCTTTTACAATAGCCATCGCGTGTTTCGCTGCAAGCTCGCCATCAGGCAGTTCCTTGCGTGTGGGTACGGTCAGTACCAGTTTCTTGATTTGTCTGCGGTTGGGTTTGTTCTTGGTTTTATATTCATTGAATTGATAAAGGGTACCTTCTGTCGCTTCAATGGTCTGCCGAATCTTCCAGTAATAATCACGATTCCTGACGTTCAGTTCAGAAAGATAACTGACAGCTTCCATGGCGCCGGTTTCTTTCAGTTCCTTGGTGCTGTTGGTGATGATTGTCCGGTACTGACTGTCTGTCAGATCGCGTTCTTTGCCACAACCTATCAACAACACGCGATCGGCCAGTAAACCGGGAACATTATGCAATAACAGAGATTGTCCTGATTTCCCCTCGATATCCCCACGGCGGATCAAATTGGAAAGAAATTTTTTGCTGATATTATCAATGGCCTTGGCAGCGGGTGTCAGGCGCCGGGGCTCAAATATACCCACAATCAGGCAGGCGGTGCGCTGTTTTTCCGGATTGCCGCTTTTTATAAGGAATTCCATGGATTACCTCGTTGATTTTTAATAAAATTATATGAATTTTGTTAATATTATTCCGGTTTTATTGGCCGGATGCCACGGTATTTGCTATTTTTCAAGTTTATTCATTTATAACCGTGAGTGCAAAATCCCGGGATGATGACAGGAAAACACCAAATTGATAATTGAACGTTATATTAACCGGGAAATCCTGCAAAGATTACTCTGGATTGGTATTTTGTTGTTGCTTATCTTCACAACAAACAAATTTGTTGATTATCTGGGTGATGCAGCTGCAGGCAAGATACCTGCGGATTATGTATTCAAGCTTCTCTGGCTAAGGATGCTGGCGATGCAGACAGAAGTATTACCCATGTTGATATTCCTTGCCGTAATTCTGGCATTTGCAAGACTGAATCAGGATAATGAACTGGCCGTACTTGCAGCCGCTGGAGTTGGAAAACGTCAGCAATTGAAAATAGTGTTGCGGTTCACTCTTGTGTTTTCGTTACTGGTAGCTTTTATCGCGTTTTTCGCTGCGCCATGGGCAAAATTAAATATTAGCAAATTGAAAATACAGGCCTGGCAGGAAGCAAATATTACCGGTTTGACCGAGGGGAAATTCAAGGAATTAGGAAAGGGCAACAGTGTTGTTTACATTGAAGATCTCTCGGCTGATAAAAATGCTATGAAGAAAGTGTTCCTGCAAATTCAGGAAAAAGACAAAAACAACGTGGTTAAATCGGATTCTGCCTATTTTGATGTTGATAAAAAATCCGGAAACCGGTTTATCGTTTTTAAAAATGGCAGGCGTTATCTCGGACAACCGGGGACACAGGATTACCAGATTGCCGAATATGAAAAATATGCGGCTCTTGTTCAGCTGAACGATGACAAAAGCGAAGTAACCAGTGCGGAAGCAGCCTCAACATACCAGTTACTAACTACAAGAAACCCGAAACACAGTGCTGAATTACAATGGCGCATTTCATCGATAGTAATATGCATTCTGCTTGCCATTCTTGGGGTTTTATTGAACCAGTATCCATTCGGACAGAAGCCTTTCACACTGCTATTGTCCGGGATCCTTATCTATTTTATCTTTAACAATCTGCTGGGTGTATCCAGGACACTGCTGGAGAAAGAGCATGTGCCCTCTTATCTGGGGTTATGGTGGGTACATGTATTGCTGATACTGTCCATCCTGATTATCTACAACTATCAAACCATTGTTCAGCGACAAAGACGTAATACTGACGTACAAATATTGCCTGCCGAAAAATGAAGATACTAGACCGGTATATTGCTGTCACTCTCCTGCAAACAACAGCAATAGCACTGATAGTGCTGCTTAGCCTGTTTACATTTCTTTCGCTTATTGATCAACTGGAAGAAACCGGCCGTGGAAATTATGACGTTATTACAGCCATAAAATATGTATTATTGATACTACCCCGTATTGCATATGAACTCATACCGATTGCTGCAGTTATGGGTAGTATGACGACACTTGGAATTCTGGCGCATAATAGTGAACTGGTGATAATTCGTGCAACCGGCATGTCGCTGTTCAGGCTTGGTTATGCGTTTGTCAAGGGTGGCGTGGTTATTATTATTTTCGCGGTCGTAATTGGTGAATTTATCGCGCCATATTGTGAACAAACCGCGCAACATATGCGTTCAGTCGCATTAACACAACAAATTGCATTAAAAACAAAAAACGGGTTCTGGTCTCGTGACGGGTCCAGTTTTATCAATATACGGAAAATACTGCCCGGCGATCAGGTCGAGGATATTTATATATACGAATTTGATAAAGAGGATAGACTGCGTATAAGCACATATGCAAAACGTGCGGAATATCTGAATAATCAGTGGTTGCTTGAAGATATCGAGCAGTCGATTATAGAAAAAGAAAAGATAACAAAAAAATACCTGAAATTTGCCGCATGGGAGTCGCTTCTAAATCCGGAAGTCCTGAATTTGTTAACCATGAAGCCACAGTATTTAACATTATTGGAATTGTATAATTATATCAATTATCTGAGACAGAACGGCCAGAACAGCAAGCTATATGAACAGGCATTATGGTCCAAAATAATTAATCCATTAACCATTATTGCCATGGTCATGCTTGGAGTACCGCTCGTCAACGCCCATGCAAGAACGGATTCTGTCAGCCAGCGGGTTTTTATGGGTTGTTTTATCGGTATTGCATTCCATATTTTCAATCAGGTATCCGGGCAAATGGGAGTGGTTTATTCAATAAATCCTGCCGCAAGTGCCATTATCCCGACAGTGCTGATTTTGACCGGAACATTCTGGATGATGCGTAAAAACATAAGACTTGAATAGAAGTTAATCCGGGACGATAAACAGAAATGTTCCTGAATAACGATCGTGGAAAGCGAGCTTGTCAGTATCAAACACTGACCAGAAAAAACCAGCGCCGATAAAAACCAGGGAAATAATTGCCAGCAGGAACCGTATTGCCGCCTTCCTCCAGCTGACATTTGCAGAGTTAATTTCTTTCAGTTTTATTTTCCATGCCAGCATACCCAGAGTTTGACCGCCGTGTGTCCATTGCCAGGTAAAATACAGACAGGAGATACAGAAAATATAAATGCTAAATGGCAGGTTGCCACTGGCTATGGCTTGACCCTGTGTAAAGGGCATCATGATAAACGTGCTAAAAAAAAGAACAGCGGATAGCAGGATACAGTCATAAAAGATAGCAGCCAGCCGGCGCAAAAGACCACAGATTTTAATTATCTGAATGTTTTTATCTGTCCCCATAATAAAAATACCGGCGCTCTACTACGCCGGTAATTCTATTAATTACAAATCAATCAACCGACAGATTTGACTCGATTTACTTTTAATTCAGTCTGCTATCAGGCAGAATCTGAATTTATCTTATCTGGCTTTTAGCGATAAGTAACCGATACCAGCTGTTGCGCCTACGCCTGTTCCGGCTTCAAGCGCAAGTGGTACCAATGCAACACTATCATTACCACCGCCAATAAGCGCAGCTGCACCTACACCCACTCCCAAAGCAGCAGATGCTTTTCCGCCAGTATAGGTACCATTAAGCGCGGTTGACCAGTCAACTGTACTTCCGGTTGAGGCCAACACGCTATATGCCATTGTAGACTGCTCTGTCCATTGCAAGTCGAGACCAAGCCCGATTCCTGCTTCACCATCGTAGTAGTCTTTGACCCCGCCATGATCAAATACACAATCGAACGATGCGCTGGAATGAATAAGCAAATTTACCTTTGATCCTGCAATATACTTACATGTAACTACACCAACCTCTCCTTTGGCATCTTCTGCTATAGCGGACGGGGTATACGCCATAACAAGGGTAGCCAGTAAAAAAGAGAAATATTTCATATTTAAAACTTTCATTGTATTTATCTCCTTAATTCTTGATTAATCGTCAAACATTGCTTAGCCACTGCAATCAGCTGATTTTACCTAAAATGCTTTCTTGAGGATAGTAAACTATATTGGAGCATAGTGCTCCCTGAACGCCGGTACACGGAAGCAACGGCCCGGAGTGTAGCGAAGTTAGAAATATAACGCCATGGATGGCTGGTGTGGCGCTCCCTAGGGGACTCGAACCCCTGTTTTCGCCGTGAGAGGGCAACGTCCTGGGCCACTAGACGAAGGGAGCAATGATTAAGTTCGGGTAATTATATCGGGTTCTCGTCTTTGAGTGGATTACTAAACTTTAGCAGGCATCCATGCCGCGGGATTCTTGTCAGAGTTTGAACCCGGCCTCGCCATCCGCTGGCCCGGCGCTGACTCACACCATCCATGGTGTTTGCCCTGCGGGCAACACTATATGTGTTGTCCAAATGACAGCTTTAACTGCCCGAAGGGTGCAATAAAGGAAAATATTGCATCCAAAAGACACATTAAAGTGTCATTCCCCTGGTGCAATTCACCCAGTGGACGAAGGGATCTTTTGGCATGATATAAACACGGGAATTGCTGTATTATACGTGCGTGTTGCAATTACACAAATTATCCCCGCCATTTGGTACGACCGTGTTATATAAGATACTGTTGTTGATTAAATATGTTAAATACAGATTCAAAAAATAAAGTCTCAAGGCTGAAATTTGAACCGAAAATCATCCCCCGTTCAGAGCACAATATCTCACGGTCTGATATCAGTGAAAACGCCCTCAAGGTACTTTACCGTCTGAAAACTGCTGGCTACAAAGCCTACCTCGTAGGAGGCGGTGTCCGCGACCTATTGTTGAATTTGAAGCCCAAGGACTTTGACGTGGTTACCGATGCCCGTCCTGAGCAGATCCGCGAATTATTCCGTAATTGCCGTTTGATAGGCCGCCGTTTCCGTTTGGCCCATATCCGTTATGGGAACGAAATTATAGAAGTCTCTACCTTCCGGGCGGCACATCATGTAGCCAATGGTGAGGGGCATATCGAGGATGGCCGTATCATACGTGATAATGTTTACGGTGATATTGATGATGATGCCTGGCGGCGTGATTTCACGGTTAATGCCCTGTTCTACAATATTGAGGATTTCTCAATTATCGATTATGTCGGTGGACTCAACGATATCAAGACCAGACAGTTGCGTTTAATCGGGAATGCTGAGGAGCGTTACCGTGAAGACCCCGTCAGGATGCTACGTGCCGTGCGCTTTGCTGCAAAACTGGGGTTTACCCTGCATCCACTGACAGAGCAACCGCTCTTTGAACTGGATAATTTACTGCAGGATATCCCTTCCGCCCGTTTGTTTGAGGAATTCATGAAATTATTTATGACCGGCATGGCACTGGAAATCTATCATCAATTGTGCCGTTATGGTTTGTTTGAGCATTTATTCCCTGAGACTGCACATGCACTGGCGCAGGATAATGAAGGTTATACACACCGGTTACTGGACGGCGTTTTTGCCAATACCGATGCCAGAATAGCAGAAGGCAAGCCGGTTACGCCGGCTTTCCTGATAGCAGCATTGTTATGGCCTTCGCTCGTGCGTCTTGGGGAAGATTATAAAAGTAATGGCCTGGCAGAAATGGATGCAATACAACAGGCCAGTGATGCGGTCATTTCAAAACAGGTCAGCACGATTGCCTTGCCAAGAAGATTCACCCAGGTATCCAGGGAGATATGGGCATTGCAGATCAGGCTCAAGCACCGCCGGGGTAACCGGCCCTTGCGCCTCTTGTCACATCCTCGTTTTCGGGCAGCCTATGATTTTATGTTATTGAGAAAGCAGGCTGGCGAAGAACTGGGTGATCTGGCGGAATGGTGGACTGACTTTATGGAGCAAAACAGCCATCTGTTGGCTGATCCGGCCGCACCAACCAGTATTAAAACCAGACGTCCACGCAAACGTAAACGCCGCTTCAATTAGAATTATGGCTATGACCGATGCCTATATCGGACTGGGAAGTAATCTGGATGGCCCGGAAGATCAACTGCAAATGGCAATAAAATCCCTGCAGCATTTACCGGCAACAACCCTGATACGAGTCTCCTCATTTTACCGGACCCGGCCGGTAGGACCGGAAGGGCAACCTGATTACATCAATGCAGTGGTATTGATTAAAACCGGTTTGACGGCCAGTGATTTGCTAAAACATATGCAGGCAATAGAAGACAATCAGTACAGGACCAGGAATATACACTGGGGCCCCAGGACGCTGGATCTTGATCTGTTGCTATATGGCGAGTCCATTATTCATGATGTTGACTTGAACGTACCGCATCCGGAGTTGCATAAACGCGGATTTGTACTATATCCCCTTTATGAAATATCCCCGGAAATAGTCATCCCGGGATATGGGTCGATCGCAAAATTATTGCAGAATGCAAATCCCGATGATGTGCAGAAATTGTCAGTTTCATGAACAAGAATTTTCCTGATTACATTGTGGTTGAAGGTCCTATCGGTGTCGGCAAGACATCGCTGGCAAAGCGTCTGGCCGAAACATTCAATGTGGAAGTCATGCTGGAATCTGCAATAGAAAACCCGTTCCTGCCGGCATTTTATGAAAACCGGCGTTCTGCCGCCTTACCGGCACAGTTGCATTTTCTTTTCCAGCGGGCCAGGCAGACCGCAGCACTGCATCAAACTGATATGTTCAGGCCGGTACACATCGCCGATTTTCTGATTGAGAAAGACCGGCTGTTCGCCAAAGTAAACCTGAGTGATGCTGAGTATGATTTATACCGCCAGGTTTATGAACGGCTCATACCGCAATGCCCGGCTCCTGATCTGGTGATTTATTTACAGGCAAAACCGGAAATATTATTAAACCGGGTACTGGAGCGTGGTATCGATTACGAAAAAAATATCGATGCCGGTTATCTGAAAAATATATCTGATGCCTATATTGATTTTTTCTATCATTATGATGCTTCACCGCTATTAATAATCAATACAGAAAATTTTGATCTGGTGAACGGCCAGGAGAACTATAATCTTCTGGTTGAACATATACGCAAACTCCCACCGGGAAGGCATTATTTCAATCCACAGGGTTTATAAAGAAAATTATTTATGCAAAAGGTTACACTGAATACCTTGAATGAAATGAAAAAGCAGGGCAGAAAAATCGCCTGTCTGACCGCCTATGATGCCGGTTTTGCCAGATTACTGGATCAGGCCAGTGTGGATGTAATACTGGTGGGCGATTCACTGGGGATGGTGCTGCATGGAGAAAATACCACACTCAAGGTCAGCATGAATGACATGATCTATCATACCCGTATCGTGAAAGCAGGATGCAGACGGGCATTGATAGTCGGTGATATGCCGTTCATGAGTTATGCAACACCTGCTCAAGCCCTGGGTAATGCCGCAAGATTGATGAGTGAAGGAGGCGCGGAGGTCGTTAAATTTGAAGGTGGTGCAGTTGTTGCTGATACTATCAGTCATCTTGATCGTCACGGGGTTCCGGTGTGTGCACACCTGGGATTGATACCACAATCGGTTCATAAACTCGGTGGTTATCATGTGCAGGGCCGCGACAAGCAAACAGCAAAACAGATTTTAAATGACGCAAAATTACTGGAGAAAGCCGGTGCAGCAATGCTGGTGCTGGAATGTGTGCCACACCAGCTTGCCGGAGAAGTGACCGGCGTATTATCAATACCTGTTATTGGCATAGGGGCCGGCGCTCAATGCGACGGCCAGGTGCTGGTACTTTACGATATACTGGGAATAACAGAACGCCAGCCCCGGGTTTCAAAAAATTTTCTCGAATCGGAAACATCAATTCAGGCTGCAATTGAAAAATATGTTAATGCTGTCAGGGTTGGTGAATTTCCTGCTGCTGAACATCAATTCTGAACATGCTGGAAATCGACAGGATTTTTCCATTGCGAGAGCAATTGTCCTCCTGGCGTCAGTCAGGACAAAGTATTGCACTGGTTCCGACCATGGGCAATCTTCATGCAGGTCATTTGTCCCTGGTGGATAAGGCAAAAACGGTTGCAGACAGGATTGTTGTTACGATTTTTGTTAATTCAATACAGTTTGTGGCGGGTGAGGATTTTGCCAGTTACCCACGTACTATTGGTCAGGATCGGGCAAAGTTGGCAGCCATAGGGACAGACATCTTGTTTCATCCGTTGGAAGAAGAAATTTTTCCGGAGTCTCCGGAACAACACACCACGGTAATGGTACCATCGCTGGATAATATTTTTTGTGGTAAGTACCGGCCCGGGCATTTTGCCGGCGTGGCAACAGTTGTTGCCAAACTGTTAAATATCATACAACCGGATGTTGCCGTTTTTGGCGAAAAAGATTACCAGCAATTGCTGGTGATCAAACAACTGGTCAGGGATTTAAGCATGCCTGTCAGGATAATAGACTCACCAACAGTGCGTGAAAGTGATGGTCTGGCCATGAGTTCTCGTAATATTTATCTCAACGCTGAAGAGAGAATGATCGCACCCATGCTTTTTCAGGTGTTGAGCCGCATGAAAGACGAGATTATAAATGGCAATAGTGCATACACGGAAATAGAACAGCGGGCACAAGATGAACTGGGTCAGGCAGGATTTGCAACAGAATATGTTGCTATTCGTGCTGCTAATAATCTGGCAGAAGCAGGAACAGGTGATCTGGTGGTGTTAGCCGCGGCCCGTTTGGGCACAGCCAGGCTTATAGATAATGTGGTTATCAGGCGTTGAATCAAGGGAAATTTTCCGCCATACTTTGCGTCCCTGGACCGCAATATTTTCATAAACTATGCAAATTACTGTTTTAAAAGCCAAATTTCACTCAGCCTGCGTGACCCATGCGGAACTTGAATATGACGGGTCTTGCGCAATTGACGGCGTGTTGCTTGAAAAGGCAGGGATTCATGAGTATGAACAAATACAGATTTACAATATTAATAATGGTGAGCGTTTCTCCACTTACGCCATCCGGGCGCAGGATCACTCGGGTATTATTTCCGTAAACGGTGCCGCAGCGCATAAGGCCAGTCCCGGCGACCGCATTATTATCTGCAGTTACGGCGTGATCAATGAAAGTGAAATTATTAAATACAAACCCACGCTGATCTACCTGGACGAGCATAATAATATTACGCGGATACTGGATCATATCCCCGTTCAGGCCGCCTGATTCAGGCCAGTCTGGCCGGCCATTTTTTCAGTTTCCTT
>MGYU01000069.1 GCA_001801885.1 Gammaproteobacteria bacterium RIFCSPLOWO2_12_47_11 | reverse complement strand
CCGTTGGTGATCACTAGAAATCCGGTAGCTGTAGACCCGATTCTGAGATCAGCGGCTACTGCACCTGGTACCGCTACTTGTGCAGTACCACCGTTATCGATAAAGGTATTGTCAGCACCGGTAGGAATATTCAAGGTATTCCAGTTGGCGCCGTCGAACCAGTCGCCGGTGGCGGCATTCCAGAACGTGTCTATTGCGCGTGCTTCCTGTGACAGCAGTAACAGTGAGGTAGACAGGCAGGCCATTGCCACGGCCCGTACCAGACGGTTTTTGCGCGGCCTCAAGGTTGACTCGGCATGAAGCCGGGTATTGGATTTGGAGGAGGTTCGATCACGTAACAACATCAATGTTTCCCCTGATGATTACTAATTCTTTTATGGACCAGCCGTCCGGAAACTATTGCCTTGAGAGGGGTAAGTCTAGACCCTATTAGCAACCTGCTCCAGATAAAATAGCCGGATATCACTCCGAAATTGCTTTGTTTGGACCGGGGTATTAGCCAAAAGTATGAATTTGCCCGAAGCGTGATGCGGTATACTTTTTTGCGCTTTATGATGATGAGACCACAACCACAACGATACCCATGACTTCATTATCCAGCACCATTCCGCAAACAAGGATCGAAAAAGGCGTCCTTGCTCTATTGTTCAGGCAATTTAAAACAGGGCATTGGGCCATTCTGCCTTTGGTTGTTCTTCTCCTCTACCTGTTAAGAGAGAATATTCAACTTTTGCGATGATTGCATGGGCGAGCCTGTTTTTTATTTATCTATTGGTCAGCGATTTATTTATTCTGCGCCCTTATGGTCACCGAAAGCGGCCAGTAATGAAGCGTTACAAAATTCAGGCATCAGCCAGCGCCAGTATGATGTATTGAAACTGCTGGCACAGGGTTATTCCAACAAACAGATTGCGACGACACTCTTTCTTACAGAACGCACGGTAAAAGCACATTTGAGCGCCTTGTTTAAATGTTTGAATGCCGCTAACCGCACCGAATGTGTAAAGACTGCCTACAAGGCATTTTGATGAAGTAAAAACCTGATCGATGATACTGTTCCAGTTAAAGTAAATGGATTTCTTTTATTAAATGTAAGCAGCAAGTAATATTTATAGTGTGTCATGACTGGCCCTTGTTGTTCTGTTCCTGGCGTATGCGCAGAGTTTTGCGGTATTCCTCGTTGATCATGCGGCAACGTTCACCCAGCTGTGATTGTTCCTCGATCATATCCACGTAGAAACGAATCAAGGCACGCATGCTGTTTTCCACCCTGCCGGGTGAGGCCGGCGGCTCAGCAGTCTTCTCAATCCGTTTCAGATAGCGCAGCAGAAACCATTCCGTCGATTGATAGGCCGGATTCCCCGCATCGACCTCACGGATATGTTGAATCAAGACCAACCGGAACTCACCATAATAGATTTCGCGCATCATGCTATGAATAACATTAAGGCGATTGATTTTCCACAATCGCTCGCAAAAAGACATCTGAAAACGATCTGCTGATGTTGACCGTGGCGTCAGTTATTCAAGGGAATTATGAAAAACAGGATAGCGCAGCCCTTCTTGCCCCTGCGATATATTTAGGGCCGGTACTGATAGTATGGATGCCCAGCCCGATCAGTTTGGGTATGAATTCCGGGATAGTGACCATTGCGCCACACAATTCGAGCGGTTTTTTCGCCTTGCGCGCAACTACGGCCATATTGCTTATTATTTTCCATACTGCCGGGTCACACGCAAGATCATGGTAACAGAAATCATCGCGGGTCCGGTCATAAGCAACCAAATACTGAATAAGATCATTGCTGCCTATCCTGCCGAAATCAATTTCCTGATATAACTCTTCCGCCTGTAAACATGCTGAAGGTACCTCAAACATGATGCCATGGCGTATATTTGCATGATCGATCCCGGTAATAGCATCCAGAAATATTTTCTTTAATTGGAAAAACTGATCCAGGCCGGAAATCATCGGATATACCACGTTAACATGTGCCGAGCGGGACACAGTTGCGATGGCCCGTGCCTGACTTTTAACAAGCTCAGGTCGTGTGAGCAGAAAACGTGCACCACGGCATCCTAATGCAGGATTATCCTCAGCAGGTATCCCAAGCCACGGCGCAGACTTATCGCTGCCCAGATCAAATAACCTGAAATAGACCGGTTTCCCATCCATGCTGTCAACTACAGTCTGATAACATGCAATTTGTTCAGCCTCACTCAGCACGCGCCCTTTACTCAACATTTCAAATTCCGTTCTGTATAACCCGACTCCGTCTGCCTTAACCCTGATGGCATTCTTTACATCATGGTAACCATCAATATCTGCAAGCACGGTAAATTGCGGAACAGGTTCAACAGCCTCATAAGAACTGTACGGCCGGTTAATCTGTGTACGATACTTCGCCAGTGAGATTTTATCAGGATTAATGAAGAGTTCGCCTGTCACACCATTGATTAAGATACTGTCGTGGTGAGACAGGAGTTGATACGGGTCCTTGATACCACTGATCACCGGTATATCAAGTGATCGGGCAATCACGGCTGCATGAGAATTGGCGCCGCACTTTTCTGTAATTATTCCCTTCGTATAACCTTTGATCCTGATGGCTACATTGGCAGTTAATTCATCAGCTACCAGTATATGTTCATTTTCCAGGACACACTCCCCCACCTGGCAACCCTGATAATCCTTGCAGGTCAGAAATGTTTCAGTATTGTTCAACAGGTTCAACAATAATTGCTTGAGTTCAGTAAAATCATTACCCCGCTCACTCAGATATTCATTACCTAATCCATTGAAATA
The DNA here is from genome assembly GCA_001801885.1 of Gammaproteobacteria bacterium RIFCSPLOWO2_12_47_11. Lineage (GTDB taxonomy): Bacteria > Pseudomonadota > Gammaproteobacteria > Eutrophobiales > Eutrophobiaceae > 2-02-FULL-47-50. Next base: position 2,604 of record MGYU01000069.1, on the reverse strand, counting down.
CCCGGAATAAGCATCGAAACATTTTTCTATGGCATTTTTCGCAGTCAACTGCTCCTGTTTAACGGAATCGAGAATAGCCGTCTGCATTTCTTCACAAATCATCTTGTGTGCCCTGAATATCGCGGCGCTGCTATGATCAAAACAATCTTCAGCTTGCCTGTTCAGTAAGAGCAATTGTTTACCAAGTTGGTTGAATGCATCGACAAGGCGGGAATACTGGTCCGTCGGATTCTTTTTATTGCGGCCGGGAACATCGGAATTTTTTTCCCTGTAGAAACAGGGCCGGCCAAAACTGACTCCGGGCGAAATGGGGATGCCCTTGATTATTTTCTCGCGGGCATTTCCATTTGTACCGGTTCCGGTATCGATGTTAACTGACATATCCGGAAAAGTAATATTGGTTAATTGTGATCACGGGTGTTGCCTGAAGGCCAAGGGAACCAATTCAACATCTCATGTCTGACAATACGGACCTTGATCTGGATCAAAAAAAGTGAATTACCCGGCAGCACATATTGCGCTGCAATATTTTATAGATCAGCGATTGACTGTCCGGATTAAAAGTTTTTCCAGTTCTACCAGGATAAAAACCGAGAACGCCACCACCAGGATATACAACCAGGTATCCCAACCCAGAGCAGCTGTGTGGAAAAGCCGTTGCATCAGGGGCGCATAGGTAAATAACAACTGGAGCACAATGACCAGGGCGATCGCGATCAATACATAACGGTTTCCAAACAATCCCTGCACGGAAATTACCGATGCGTGGACATAACGCGTGTTGAAAAGATAAAACACCTCAAACATCACGAGCGTATTGACCGCTATGGTACGTGCGTACTCAATACCGGCACCGCCTGCCCGGAACCAGTAAAAGAGGCCAAAACTGCCCGCCAGAATAATCAGGGATACAAACATGATGCGCCAGATGAGAAAACCGGAAAGCAGGGGTTCGCCGGGGTGGCGCGGCGGGCGGAGCATGACATCTTCTTCCGGCGGCTCGAATGCGAGGGACAAGGCCAGTGTAACTGCAGTGATCATGTTGACCCACAGGATCTGCACGGGAGTGATAGGAAGTAATGTCCCGAGCAAAATTGCAATCACCAGCATGAGCGCCTCACCGACATTCGTCGGTAAAATAAACAGAATGGATTTTTTCAGGTTGTCATAGACCGTCCTGCCTTCTTCCACGGCGCGGGTGATGGATGAAAAATTATCATCTGCGATGACCATTTCCGCAGCTTCCTTGGCGACTTCTGTCCCCTTGCGCCCCATCGCCACACCGACATCAGCGCGTTTAAGTGCCGGTGCATCATTCACTCCATCGCCGGTCATGGCGACCACCTGGCCCTGTTCCTGTAATATTTTCACCAGCCGCAACTTGTGCTCAGGGCTGGCGCGTGCGACGACATGCATAGTGCTGATTGCATCCCGCAATTTCGCATCATCCATGTTTTCGATTTCACTGCCATTGAGCGATGACTTGCCATCACCGATGCCCAGTTCCTTACCAATGGCGCGCGCCGTCGCAGCATGATCGCCGGTGATCATTATGACGCGTATACCCGCTTCCTGGCACAAGCGCACCGAAGTGATCGCTTCATCCCGTGGCGGATCGGTAATGCCGAATATCCCCAGTAAGGTAAATCCACTTTCCGCATCTGCAAAAGCCAGATCGTTCTGTGATTCATTCGCTGATTTGAATGCAATTGCCAGGGTTCGTTGCCCCATATTGGCGATATGATCGATCTGCTGATGCCAGAAATCCGGATTGATGGACTGATCTTTCTCACCATGCCGTTCCTGATCACAAATTTCAATGACCTTTTCCGGTGCACCTTTCAGATAGATAAAGTGATGACCTGTATGATCGTGATGCAGGGTCGCCATGAACCGGTGCTCCGATTCAAACGGGATCACATCAAGCCGTGGATATTGCTCTTTTTCAATTTGCGGATCCAGTCCCGCTTTCATTGCAGCCACTACCAGGGCACCTTCCGTGGGATCACCATGCAATAGCCATTCGCCGTTTTTCTGTTCCAGTGATGCTTCATTACACTGCAGTGCTGCCCGCGTGATTTCTGCAAGTTCGCTCTTGTCTTCTGCCTCGATCAAATTTCCATTTGCAGTAAATGTGCCCCGCGGTTCATATCCCGCACCGCTGACCACGATAAAATTATCCGCACTGGCTATGCTGGTTACTGTCATTTCATTGCGTGTCAACGTTCCGGTCTTGTCCGAACAAATAACAGTCACCGAACCGAGAGTTTCCACAGCAGGCAAGCGGCGAATAATCGCATTGCCACGTGCCATACGTTGCACGCCAATGGCGAGTGTAATCGTCATGATGGCAGGCAGGCCTTCCGGGATCGCAGCGACAGCAATGCCCACTGCCGCCAGGAACATTTCTGTATTGGAATAATCGCGGAACAACACACCAAACAGGAATGTTGCCGTTGCCAGCACCAGAATGGCAACAGTCAACCAGCGGGCAAAGACGGCCATCTGTTTTAATAAAGGAGTGGTCAATGTTTCCACTTGTCCCAGCATTTCACTGATGCGCCCGATTTCGGTGGTATCACCGGTGGCGATCACCACACCCTT
>MGYU01000068.1 GCA_001801885.1 Gammaproteobacteria bacterium RIFCSPLOWO2_12_47_11 | reverse complement strand
ATTCAACTATCCCCTGAGCAAATCGAACCCTTTAACTAATAATTATAGTCCCCTGTCATTGCGAGCCCCGTCAGGGGCGCGGCAATCCGCGTTAGCATTGCGAGGAGTGAAACGACGAAGCAATCTCATAATTGAATTCCCTCCCCCTTGATGGGTGACGCCTACAGGGATGTAGGTGGTACGACTCCAAGGATGGAGTCGGTAGAGTCGAGTCAGGACGCCTATAGGGACATAGGCGGTAGAGCGACGCAGGAAGCCAAAGCCGAACAGAGACCGAGAGCGACGCAGGAAGCCAAAGCCGAGGATTGAGGTGCGGGTGAATAGATATAATGCCAGATTGCTGATTGCTTCGCTGCGCTCGCAATGACGAAAAGCAATGTGTCATTTCGAAGGAATGAAATGACTGAGAAATCTTGTCTGGATCCCTCACTTAGTTCGGGACGCCTGCGGCGGATTCCTCACGTTCGTTCGGAATGACAAATAGCTGTCATTGCGAGGAGGCGTTAGCCCGACGTGGCAATCTCACCAATCACCGATACACATCCTTTCGATGCGCTATACGTACCACAAGTATACGAAATGCATTATCCTCAATGTGACAAATCAACCTGTAATCGCCAACTCGATAACGCCAATAAGTCCGTAACTCGCCCTGAAGGGCTTTGCCATGTGCACGAGGATCATCAGATGTCAGAATACGTTCACGGATAAACCGGAGTATTCGCTGTGCAGCCTGTTTGTCGATTTTTTTGAGTGCTTTAAGTGCTGAGTCTGAAAACTCAATCCGCCAACCCAAGTTCCTTCTCCACTTCTTCCAGTGCATGCAGGGATTCTGTGCCATTTTCGAGCCGATCCATTACTTGATCCGCCAGGTAAATATCTTCCAGATTATCAATGTGCGTGCTCACAGCTTCACGAATATAGAATGTCTTGGAGCGACCAGTTAATTTCGCCAACCGTTCCAGGCGCTTATCCAGTTCTTCATCAGCTCGAAAGTTAATCAAACGGCTCATTATCAACATCTCCAGAGGTTGCTTTACACGTAAAGCATATACCAATAATTTAATACTGTCATTGCGAGGGAGCCGCAGGCAACCGAAGCCGCGAGTGGAGCGTGGCGGGCGGCAATCCGGATAAAAGATGTCATTTCGAAGGACGCTTACATGGGAAGTAAGTGGTAGACAATGTCAGGAACATATTGTCGAACTAAGTGACTGAGAAATCTAGTTATTATTGATATCTCCTCCCTCTTGACGGGGGAGGATTGAGGTGTGTGAATAGATATAATGCCAGATTGCTTCCCGCCACGGCTTCGCCTCGCGGTCGCAATGACCAGAAAGGGCTGTCATTGCGAGGAGGGCGTTAGCCCGACGAAGCAATCTCGCCAATCACCAATCACCAGTCACTGCTAAATATCCTTTTATCTAATTGTTATTAATGAAATATTTAGCTAATTGTTCACTTTTTGAACATATCGTCTATAATGTTCATTTAATGAACGCTGAAGACAAAAAAGACTCCCTAACACTGGAAATCCTGCAAAGCATCGAGCAGAAAAATGACGTCACCCAGCGTCACCTGGCGGACCATTTGGGAGTTGCCCTGGGTCTGGCCAATTCCTATTTAAAACGCTGTGTGCACAAAGGCCTGGTCAAGATCCAGCAGGTACCAGCCAACCGGTATCTTTATTACCTGACACCCAAAGGCTTTGCTGAAAAAAGCCGCCTGACTGCCAAATATCTTGCAGTGTCCTTTGATTTTTACCGCAACGCCAGTCAGTCAGTCTCACAGCTATTCAACCTCTGCGAACAGAAGGGACATAAAAAAATATTATTTTGCGGTGTATCGGAACTGGCAGAAATCGCCTCGATCAGGGCGCATGACCATCCACTGCAGATCATTGGCGTATACGATCCAACAACTACCAGTCAGAAGTTTCTTGATCTGCCGGTATGGCACAGCATTAAAGAAGCAGGCGAGTTTGATGCCTGTGTTTTAACGGCGTTGGGAAACCCACAGGTAATGTATGAAACACTGCTCACCGAAGTAAATCCAGATTCCGTATTTGTCCCTGCAATTCTGGGAGTCAATTTACCAATCACTAATCACGAATTACGAATCACGAGTAGGTAGTGGTGGGGGTGAATAAATTTTGTTACCAATCACCAGTCACCAATTACAATCGCTAATACATAGTGAGTTGTTAAGTAGAACAATTTAGTCAAATAAATCCTTAAAGGATTTCCATGGACATGTTATGCGGGTTCATCATATGACACTGCAGGGCGGTAGCGTGCCTGAATTCTGGTAAAGCATTACAAAATTGATGATTGCATTATTATCGAAATACATGCCAGCAAGAAATATAGATGACTAAAAGACAAACAGGCCGGAGTTATCATGACCATGTTAAATCCCGTCTGGTTACGGGAACGTTATGGGCCATGGGCGGCAGAGTCATATCCGGATTGTCCCTCCTGGCGATGACCATTCTATTGTCGCGACTATTGTCACCACATGAATTTGCCATTTATCTACTATTTCTGAACTTCATCGGGATAGCATCTGTAGCTGCGCAGGCAGGATTGAACCGCAGTGTTGTACGGCTTATCGCCGAATCACTTGCAGAGAATAATGTATCACGTGCTGCCGCAATATTTCGTAAAGCGACACTATTGACTACTTTAAGCGTGATAGTCATTACGTTGGTATTATGGAGTGGCGTTGGTTCCTGGATAATCGAACAAATAATTCGTTATCCTGCTGATACCTTTTTGATACTTGCATTATCGGGATGGATAGGGATGACGGCCGCGGCCGCCTTGTCAGGCGAGATGTTCCGTGGGGCCCATGACATGCGCAGCGCGGCCATTTTCAGCGGGTCTGCACTTAATTTTCTCACTCTGGTTGGTATGTTTATTCTGGCGTTATTATACAAGCTTGATGTGCAGAGTATTGTAGCCGTTTCGTTTTACTGTGCTTCGTTGATTGTCATTATTGCATATGCCCTGCTGTTCAGAAGATACAGGCATGTCCCCCTGACCGACAATATCACTTACCGGTATATACTGAAAATATCTTTCCCGATTTTTCTTACCACACTGACATTATATGTATTAACTCAGGCCGACTTATGGATAATTAACGCATTTGGTACCCGAGATCAGGTGGCGCTCTACGGAGCAGCTGCCAGGATCGTTATATTGTTGTCAATGCCGCTGGTTATTATTAATGCCGTAATTCAACCGTTAATCGCCGAGATGCATACACAGGGAAGAAAGGCGTATCTTGAGAAATTCCTGCGCAGTATCAGCGGCTTTATTGGGGTACCTACGTTATTGATATTGTTTGCTGTAATAATATTCAGAGAAGATGTTATGGTATTGTTATTCGGAAGCTTTTATCAGAACGCTGCACCTGTACTGGCAATCCTCCTGCTGGGCAGTGTCATGGGTGTCTTTGCAGGAGCATCAAGTATGGCACTGATGATGACCGGACATGAAGTGGCTCTGTTAGTGACCTCACTGATAAGTGGCGTGATAACTATATTACTGGCATTTTACATGGTGACGGCGTATGGAATGATAGGTGTCGCCCTGGCAAGATCAGCCGGATTGACACTTCATTCCATTTGTTTATGGTTGCTTGCTAAGAACAGGTTAGGTATCTGGACTCACATGGGCGGTATTTCACTGAGAATGATATCTGAATTAAGAACCATAGTGCCCCGTAATTTCTAAAACCGGTATTTTGTATATGCTGACTATACGCAAGGACATATTCTATTCCAGACCGGCGCGCATGTTGAAACGCATGTTCTGGTATCCGTTACGCAAGTTATGGTGGCCCATTGCCGTAAAACGTGCAGTACAATCAGAATTGCCACCGGTATTGGTATACCACATGGGCAAGGTGGCGTCTTCCTCTGTTTATGCCAGCTTGAAACGGATACGGGGTCTGCATGTTTTCCAGGTATGTTATCTTCATCCACAAAATATTGCTGAACGCAGCAAACACCTCCAGATTAATATGGAAGGAGAAAATATTTCTTACTTGTTTGACTGTAGCAAGTCTGTTTACAGCGAACTGATTGAATCAAACCTGCGTATCAAGGTTATTACCCTGGTTCGTGACCCCATTGCACGCAATGTCTCCGGCTATTTTCACAGTTTAAGTTTTTATAACAACGGTGAGAAAGTTTTCAAAAGACTGAAGCAGTCTGATTTAATCAATAATTTTATTTATAAATTTCCACATGAAATTGCCTTGAACTGGTTTGATATTGAGTTTAAACCTATAACCGGGATCGATGTCTATGCATATCCGTTCCCTCAAGAACAAGGTTACCAGGTCATAAGTTCCGGGCGTTTTGATATACTTGTCATGCGGCATGATCTTGATGACGGAGTAAAAAAACACTGTCTCAGTGAATTCCTCGAGATAAATGACATTGATATCATCAGGAAGAATACTGCAGAAGAAAAGTCATATAGCTTGATTTACAGACAATTCATTCAATTGCTTCAATTTGATCGTGCTTTCCTCAACAAGATGCTGGACTCCAAATACGCCAGCCATTTTTATTTAATCCAAGAGCGGGAAAAGTACAAAGCTTTCTGGTCAGGGTTGAAGTCAGAACAGACAAATGTTGCCGCAGTTGACCTCTGAACAGGTGATTGCGGTTTACCAATTGTGCGGTCCTGCCGTGACAGCCGAGGTAGCTTACAATATTACACACACTTTTCAGTAAACCGGTCATGCACTTTAATGTTCCCCACATAGCCACCTGGAAATGGCGCTTATTGTCCACATACCAAACGGCCCGCAACCGCATCCTGATGAAACAGGCTGATGTTCGACCAAAGGTTTTTTGCATTGGTTTGAATAAGACCGGAACCACCTCGTGGGCGTATGCGATGGCTGAACTGGGATATATAGTAGGATCGGAAACAAAGGCGACGATGTTTTTTGATGATTGGGTAAGAAAAGACTTCAGCCGCATAATCGATTACTGTCGTACCCAAGGCCAGGCCTTCCAGGATATCCCCTTTAACCTGCCAGGCACCTATCGTGAAATGGACCATGCTTTTCCCGAAAGCAAATTCGTTTTGACTGTGCGTGATACTGCTGATGCATGGTTCCATTCATTGATTAACTTCCATGGTAAATACTGGTCGTTGTCCGGACACATTCCTCCGACGACGGAAGACCTCGCAAGGGCAGTGTATTGGCGTCGCGGATTTCTGGCGGATTACTGCCGGGAGGTGTTCAAGACTCCTATCAGTGATCCGTACAATCGGGAATTGCTGCTGGATTTTTACAATGATTATAATAAGGAAGTAGTAAATTATTTTACTGACAGGCCGGGCGATTTTCTTGTTCTTAATGTGAGCCAGGCGGGAGCCTACTATCGCCTGTGCGGGTTTCTGGGTCTGCCGTCAGGCAAAGGCGAATTCCCCTGGTTAAACAGGACATGAAATCTTCATTTGTACGTTCATGCAACAGGGGATTGCCATGAGTACTTCGTCACCGCTTATTAGCGTGTGGGTGATTACCTATAATCACGCGGGCTTCATCGGTAAATGTCTTGACGGTATTCTTGCCCAGCAAACCATTTACCCGGTTGAAATATGCCTGGGCGAGGATGAATCCAGTGACGGCACGCGTGAAATATGCCGGAAATATGCAGAAAATTATCCGGATGTCATAAGGTTGTTTCTAAGGGACCGTAATGACCCCGGGCGTGCGGGCTGTGCCAGTGCCTGGCAGTTCAACTTTATCGAGACATTCAGGGCATGTCGGGGCCGGTATATTGCCATGTGTGATGGTGATGATTTCTGGAGTGATCCCCGCAAGCTGCAAAAACAGGTTGATTATCTCAACCAACATCCCGAATGTTCAGGTTGTTTTCACAAAGTTGGTCAGGTGGACGAGGACGGCCTCATCTTGTGTGCTGACATGGGTTACCCGCCTCGTCGCCAGGACTTTTATTCTCTCAATTTCCTTTTACGGCACAGCAACTTTTCCCCAATGCTGAGCGTGGTTTTCCGTAATCACGAGAACGTGGCTCCGGATTGGATAAAACAGGCTCCTTTCGCCGATATGATCATTCATGCCGGTAATCTACGAAACGGTTATTATGGTTTTATTGATGAAGTGATGGGGTTTTATCGCGTCCATAAAGGTGGACTGGCGAGTGGTGTGCCACGATTACAAAACGTCAAGGCAACCCTTGAAGTATACTGGTTAATCGGGATACATTTTGGTTTGTGCGCATTGCCGGCGTACCGTCAGGGGATACGTGCATTGAGGGTCTCATATTATATCGAATGGTTAATGGGATTATTAATGCCGAAAAAATGGAAACAACGATTTGACCTGAAAATAGGAAGAAAAATGCGTTCCATCGCCCGCCGGATTCTGACGCTTGGGCAATAAATTACCTCGCCTGGAGGCAGGACGGCTACAGCTTCCAGATGATAGTCCAGACCGGTTCAACCGGCTTGGCCAGAATACATAGATGAATAATTCTAATCCCTCAACAAAAATTTGTTTTATAGCCGCCAGCGAAATGACCATAAAGGCTTTTTTGTTGGAACATCTTAAAACGTTGTCGCGGACCTATGACATCAGTGTTGCCGTGACTACCGGAAACGAGGGATGTCTGGATAAATACGGTCTTGATGTACGGGTTATCCCGGTAAATATCGAGCGGAAGATTGCGCCCATTGCAGATATTATCACGCTCGCCAGTTTAATCAGGCTGTTCAGGAGAGAACAATTCAAAATAATCCATTCTATTACGCCAAAGGCAGGTCTGCTTGCCATGCTGGCAGGCGTACTAACACGTGTCCCCATACGTATCCACAGCTTCGTGGGGCAAGTGTGGGTGACGAAGAAAGGATTCATGCGCTGGTTTTTGCAATTGGCGGACAAGATAACGGCGCTATGCGCCAATCACGTGTTGTCGGACAGTCAGACACAGAGACAATTCCTGATTGACAATAAAATACTGCCGGCAGGAAAAATCAGGGTCCTTGCCAATGGCTCTGTGGGTGGTGTGGATACAGGGCGATTCAAGCCGGACAAGGTGGCAAGAAAGGAGATAAGGGACAAGCTCGGACTCGAGGAGTCGGATTTTTTAATATTATTTATGGGAAGATTTACAATAGATAAGGGGGTGCTTGATCTAAGTAAGGCTTTTGCCCATGCCTTTGCCGGGGATAGCAATGTACACCTCTTGTTTGTTGGACCTGATGAAGAACAATTACAGGATAAAATTCAGGAGCTTTGTCCCAACACGGACAGGATACATTTTATTGCCTACTTTAGCGATATTCCGGAAAAGTGGATGGCTGCCGCAGATCTTCTGTGTTTGCCAAGTTACAGGGAGAGTTTTGGCGATATCATTATTGAAGCCGCGGCTTGCGGCATACCGTCGCTGGCATCCAGGATATACGGAATTACGGACGTTATTGTGGAAGGACAGACCGGCCTGATGCACGAGGCCGGCAATAAAAACCAGATTGCGGAGCTCATGTATGAAATGTATAAATCCGGGGAAAAGCTGTATGACATGGGCAGAAAAGCCAGAGACCGGGCCATACGTTTGTATTCCAAAGAAATACTGACTGGTGCATGGCAGGATTTTTACCGTTCTGTGCAATGAAAAGGGCCTTTGGTTTAATAGTTGCGGTAATATTGATTATCGTAATTGCACCATTACTGCTGTTAATTGCACTGATAGTAGGGTTGACTCTGGGCCCTCCTGTATTATTCCGGCAGCAGCGACCCGGATTGAATGGGGAACCTTTCGAAATCTATAAATTCCGTACCATGACGAATGTCAATGCTGAAAAAGGAGAATTATTGCCTGATGTGGAGCGTCTGACTAGCTTCGGAAAAATATTACGCCGTTTCAGTCTGGATGAGTTGCCACAATTATTTAATGTGTTGAAGGGTGATCTCAGTATGGTGGGTCCACGCCCCTTATTGATGGAGTATCTGTCGCTTTATACTCCCGAACAGGCGCGTCGCCACGAAGTTAGGCCTGGTATTACAGGCTGGGCTCAAGTCAATGGACGTAATGCCTTGTCATGGGAAGAGCGGTTCAAGCTGGATGTATGGTATGTCGATCATCAAACTATCTGGTTAGATCTAAAAATCTTGTGGTTGACTTTGTTGAGAGTCTTGCATGGCGAAGGGATCAACCAGGAAGGACAGGCAACCATGGAGAAATTCAGAGGTTCCATATCATGAGCAAGTTGCTAATTATTGGTGCTGGTGGCCATGGGAAAGTGGTGGCTGATGCCGCCATGTCCATGAAACGTTGGGAGGCTGTTGCGTTTCTGGATGACCGTTATCGTGAGTTGGATGGGAGTTTGCCCTGGCCGGTGGTCGGCAACCTTGAACTGGACGTGAAGAACAACAAGGAATATACCGATTTCGTCGTTGCCATCGGGGAGGGGAGCAAGAGACTGGAAATACTTGATCGTTATATTTCACAAGGATTTAATGCTCCAGTACTGATCCAGACCGGGGCGTGGGTCAGTCCCTCTGCCCGACTTGGTGCCGGTAGCGTTGTACTGGCCCAGGCTGCGGTAAATGCAACTGCGCAAATTGGTCGTGGCTGTATTATCAATACTGCTGCAACAGTCGATCATGATTGTAGAATAGGAAATGGTGTGCATATTTGTCCTGGTGCTCATTTGGGAGGTGAAGTGACAGTGGGTGATCTGAGCTGGATTGGAATTGGTGCAAGTGTCATCCAGCAAATAAAAATTGGTGAAGGTGTCACAATCGGTGCAGGTTCGGTAGTACTTTCGGATGTAAAAGATAACTTGACAGTGGGAGGAACTCCGGCAAGAGTAATCCAGCATGATGTCTAGAAAGTTATTATGAATAAAAAAAATGTTCACCACCCGTTTCCGGTTTGGCCTCAGTACGAGCAGGATGAAATTGATGCTGTGGTGGAAGTTCTGCAATCAGGTAAGAACAATGCATGGGTGGGTGATCAAGTCCTGTCATTTGAGCGTGAATTTGCCAGTTTTATTGGGGCACCATATGCTATAGCTGTTTGTAATGGTTCAGTTGCATTAGAACTTGCATTATATTCGATGGGGATTGGCCCCGGTGATGATGTCATTGTTCCTTGTAAATCATTCATAGCCTCTGCAAGCAGTGTTGTGATGCGTAGTGCAAGACCAATATTCGCTGATGTTGATCCTCAAAGTCAGAATATTACTGTTGCAAATATCAAGAAAGTTATCACACCCAAAACCAGAGCCATTATTGTTGTACATCTCGCTGGTTGGCCATGCGAGATTGAGTCTATCTGTAAATATGCCAGACAGAACAAACTGAAGGTAATAGAAGATTGTGCGCAAGCACACGGCGCCAAGTATAAGGGAAAGTATGTTGGTAGTTTTGGTGATGCCGCTGCTTTCTCTTTTTGTCATGATAAAATTATGACGATGGGTGAAGGTGGCATATTATTACTTAGAGATAAAGAAAATTGGCAACGTGCATGGTCATATAAAGATCATGGGAAAGATTACAATGTGACACGTAATCAATCTGATAAATTTGTATTTCAATGGGTACATAATTCATTCGGAACGAATTGGCGACTAACTGAAATGCAGGCTGCAATTGGGAGAATACAACTAAAGAAATTACCCCAATGGACAATGAAAAGAAGAAGTAATGCACAAGCACTTATCCATGACCTTAAAGATATTTCAGGTATCCGTATATATGAACCACCGGAATATATTGAACATGCCTATTATCGATGTTATGCATTTATTGACAGTAAACAATTTCAGCCAGGTTGGAATAGAGACAAAATTGTTATTGAGATCAATAATAAAGGTGTGCCATGTTTTGAAGGCAGTTGTAGCGAGATTTATTTGGAAAAAGCATTTGTTAATGCACATCTTTCACCTTCCGTGCGATTACCAACAGGTAGAAGACTGGCCGAAGAATCAATCTGTTTTCTGGTTCATCCGACTTTGAACAAAAAAGATATAAAAGTTATAAGTAATATTTTACGGTCGATTCTGACTGTCGCTACGAAGAATGTAACATAATCACTCTAAATGATGATTGAGTGTTTGGTGAAGATATGGCGATAATATTTTTGCTAAGGATACAGATTTGATAATTAAACATATACCAGGCTGGATTCTTCCTTCTTTATATTTATTTTTACTTCCATTTGGCAGGTTATTTATACTGCCATTAGTATTAATGTCTGTAACCGGGGTGATATATATTTATAACCATGGTTTGATTAATATATTCAGACGTCATGATTGCTACCGGAATTTATTCATAATCTTCGGGTTAATATGGTTTCCAATGCTATTTTCTTTACCAGACGCATTTAATTTTAATCATTCATTTACAACGACTTTGGGTATATTCCCATTATTTTTAGTTGGTATTTATATGATTAGTGAAATCGATAAACGAAAAATTCAAAAAACCCTGTTCAATGTTGTATGTGTGATCATCATATTTTGGTGTATTGATGCACTATTACAAATGGTTTCAGGAAAAAATATTTTCGGGAATATCAGGTTCTCACCTACACATTTAAGTGGTATTTTTTCTCCGAGAGCAACATTAGGACTGGTGCTTGCTGTTTTGGCACCTGTAATTTTTGAAAGATTACGTATTTTATCCAGTGGTATTTACTCCTCATTATTTGCGTGTAGTTTAGCAACTGTTTACATCACAATAATTGTTTTATCTGGCAGTAGAACTGGATTACTTATATTAATTACCGGGCTGCTCGGATGGCTATCTTATATATCATATATTAATAAATACTTTACCTGGCCTAAGACTATTCTCATATTTGTTTCCATGCTTGCAATAATCGGGTTTTTGGCTTATCAGCAGCCTGTGAGAAATTATACGCCACTGCATTCATTAATGAGCGGAGATTTGAAAACTATAGATAAATTTAGTAGTGGTAGAATTGCATTATGGGAAACTGCCGGGCGTATGTATATAAGCCATTGGTTTAATGGCATTGGACCACGAGGGTATAGACATGCATATGATGATTATAGGCCAATTAAAGGAAAATATAATTGGGAATATCCCAATGGATCAACACATCCTCATTTTGCATTATTGGAAATCGCTACAGAAACTGGAATTATAGGAATTATAGGAATTATATTCGCAATTTATTTTATGATTAACTCATTGAGTGGGCTACCGAAAGCGGAACAAATAAATGCATTTCCATGGATGCTAGGAGCATTAATAGCTATCGTACCGAATATTGGCAAGGCATTCTATTCATCGTTCTGGTTATCACTTATCATGTGGATGATATTTATCGGTCTCGCCAATACAAGAACAAACTCGCAATAAGTTAAAAACAAAATGCTTGATTAATCCCGGTTTAAAACAAGAGTATTTATTTTAAATATGTCAAAACTGATACACATACTATTGATTTGAATGTCAGTCTTTAACAAAAAAACTGCAATCATAATTCATGACTTCATCATGACAGTCATTGCATGGCAAGTCTCATGGTGGCTACGTTTTAATCTTGATATACCCGATAATTATTTGGAAATCAGTCTTTATACACTTCCAATGATCCTGCTTGTACAGGGACTGGTATTCTGGAGATTCAGCTTATATCGAGGACTGTGGCGTTTTTCAAGCTTGCCAGATCTATGGAATATCTTTCGTGCGGCAGTGTTTGGCGCATTATGTATCACACTTGTGTTATTCATTTCGATTCGATTAGAAGATATTCCAAGATCTATATTGATAATGTATCCAGTTTTTCTTATTTTCCTCCTTGGTGGGCCAAGATTAGGTTATCGAGTCTGGAAGGATCATTCATTTAATTTCAAATCTGTTACTGATGGACAAAGAGTATTAATTATTGGTGCTGGCCATGCTGGAGAAATGCTGGTCAGGGAAATGTTACGTAAAGGAAATTATTTACCGATTGGATTTATTGATGATGATCTATCATTAAAAAATTCAGAGGTTCATGGTATCCGTGTACTTGGAACTGTCGAGCAACTTCCAGCGATAATTGAACGATATAAAATAGATATCATTGTAATTGCCGTACCGTCTGCAACAAGTGAACAAATGCAAAGGATTGTTTCTGGCTGTGAAGAATCTGGTATTCCATTGCGTACTTTGCCAAAAATCCATGATATGGTTTCCGGGAAGGTTGTACTTAGCGATCTACGTGAAGTTCTGATTGAAGATTTACTCGGTCGTGAGAAGGTTGAATTGGACTGGAAAATTATACAACAAGGCATTACCAACAAAGTTGTCCTGGTGAGTGGTGGTGGAGGTTCAATAGGTTCTGAGCTATGTAAACAAATATCTGCACTTAATCCTGCCGTTCTTGTAATATTTGAACGCAATGAATTTAATCTTTATAACATACAACGTATGTTAGAGAATAATTATCCATCACTCAAAATGTATGCAATATTAGGTGATATATGTGATAGGGCAAAAGTTGATCATGTCGTTGCCAACTACAAGCCAGATGTAATTTTTCATGCCGCTGCTTACAAACATGTGCCAATTTTACAAAACCAATCACGTGAAGCGATAAAAAACAATATTATTGGTACAAAAATCCTTGCGGAATTTGCAGTTAAATATAATTGTAATAAATTTGTATTCATATCAACTGACAAGGCAGTTAATCCGGCCAATGTATTAGGCGCGAGTAAACGTGCTGCCGAGATGTATTGTGAATGGATGAATATCAAATCGAATACACGATTTGTTACCGTGCGTTTTGGTAACGTACTGGACTCAGATGGAAGTGTTGTTCCATTATTCAGGGAACAAATTAAAAATGGTGGGCCAATAACTGTTACTCATCCTGAAATCACACGTTTTTTCATGACTGTTCGGGAGGCCTGTCAGCTTATATTACAGGCAGGTGCAATGGGCGAAGGGGGAGAAATTTATGTGCTTGATATGGGTGAACCGGTAAAGATCAATTATCTTGCGGAGCAGATGATCAAACTTTCTGGTCGTGTACCCGGAGAGGAAATCATGATTGTCTATACTGGATTACGCCCAGGAGAAAAACTTTTTGAAGAACTGTTTTATGAAAATGAACATAAAGACAGCACTGTACATCCTAAAATATTATTGGCGCGCCATCCCGCAATAAACCTGGAATTTCTTCCTGATAAACTCAAAATAATGGAATTGGCATGTAATGAATTTGATGAAGATAAACTAAAAGCATTATTACATGAACTTGCACCCGAATTACAAAGTCAACCTCAACAGAATAATGTGGTTCCACTAAATAAAATATTCCGTGATGCGAAAGATTCATAAAGCAATTTTGCCTGTCGCCGGTCTGGGCACACGATTCCTGCCGGCCACTAAGGTAATACCTAAAGAGATGCTTCCTGTTGTGGATAAGCCACTCATTCAATATGCGCTGGAAGAAGCTGTAAATGCGGATATTAAAGAATTCATTTTTATCACTCGCCATGATAAAGGCTCGATTGAAAATCATTTCCATAAAGCTATAGAGTTGGAAAAAGAATTAAGCACAAGTGGTAAACAGCATTTGCTTGATTCAATAAATATACTTTCATCAGACAATATTTCCATACAATCTGTTATTCAGGAGAAACCGCTCGGCCTTGGCCATGCTGTATTATGTGCAAAAGAAGCAATAGGGGATGAATACTTTGCAGTTATTCTTCCAGATGATCTTATCAATGATGGTAACCGAGGCTGTCTGAGGCAGATGATAAATGTTTATGAGCAACGACATAATAGTATCATTGCAGTTGAAAATATTTCACCTGATGATACAGATAAATACGGAATAGTCAGTATTGATGCAATGGATAGATCAACGGGCAGGATATTAAATATAGTAGAAAAACCAAAGCCTGAAGAAGCTCCATCGACATTAGCTGTTGTTGGGCGCTACATTCTTTCACCACAAATATTTACATTTTTGGAACAAACAGAAAAAGGTGCAGGGGGTGAGATACAATTAACTGATGCGATTTCGATGCTGCTAAATCATGAACAGGTATTGGCATACGAGTTCGAAGGCAAACGTTACGACTGTGGTTCCAAGCTGGGTTATCTGCAGGCCAATGTTGAATATGGTCTGAAAGATCCTGAACTCAACAAGGAATTTTCTGATTATCTATCCAAGCTTACAGGGAATTAATATAGGTTGTCATTTCGACAGCAGGGAGAAATGACAGAATATGATTTTGGCTCCCCGGGACGGGGCGAGTCGGTAACAGGCAAAGCACAGCTTTGCCCCGCCGAGCGGATTTACCAGGGAAGGTAAATCCCGGGTTCTTGGCGAGATCAGGATGATCGAGTTTAGAACGACCCCGAAGGCGGTTCGAGAATTAGCGCTTTAAGGTTAGAAAGAAGGAGATTTAATACGGATATTAATTTGGCTCCCCGGGACGGGCTCGAACCGCCGACCTAGTGATTAACAGTCACCCGCTCTACCGACTGAGCTACCGGGGAATAAGACAAATTGTACATGCCATCCATGGCGTGAAATCACCGATTCATTTAACCCCGGCCTCGCAATCCGTTGGCTCGGCGTTCGCCGGGAAATTCATTCACTGGATGAATTTCTTAATCCGGCTCACCCAACTGAGCTACCGGGGAATTAAGTACACTATATAAATTATAGCCCGACTAACTGTGGTCACTAAACTCGACCTTCGGGGTCTCGTTAAGTGACACGGCCACGAACATCCTGTACGTGGCGTTCGCCGGAGAAAAGACATGTTAAATGTCTTTTCTTTTCCCGGCTCACCTACCGGGGAATTGTAAAACAGTAATTGGTAATTCGTAATTGGTAATTCGTAAATTTGTTGCTTGTTTCTCGAAATACGTTACAAATAAATTATAATCTCCCTTCCTTAACGGTAAGGGATTCAAGGCCGGGTATGGTACTGACCCGGCCGGATCCGGTCAACCGCTGTTTCACATCCTGTTACAAACAGGCCTTGAGACGTTTCATGCCTTCTTTCAGGTCATCCATGCTGGTGGCAAAGGAAATGCGGATACAACCTGGGGCACCAAAGGCGGAACCTGGCACCACTGCAATCCGGGCCTTCTCCAGCAGGAACTCGGCCAATTGCAGATCATCATTAATCCCATCCAGACGGTCGATGACCTCCTCCATATTCGGGAAGATGTAGAAGGTCCCCTGCGACGCCAGACAACGCACCCCATTGATACTGTTCAGTTCCGCATGCAGATAATCATGCCGCTTCTTGAATTCTTTCGTGCTCATTTTGATATAGCTTTGGTCACCTTCCAGTGCTGCGGTAGCCGCCACCTGGGCAATCGAGGTCGGGTTGGATGTGCTCTGGGATTGAATATTCTTCATGGCATTGACCAGTACCTCGGGGCCGGCCAGATAACCAATACGCCAGCCGGTCATGGAATAGGCTTTGGATACGCCGTTACATACTATCGTGTGGTCGTAGAGCTCCGGGCAGACATTGAGGATATTGGTAAATGATTTCTGCCCCCACTGTACGTGCTCGTAGATATCATCAGAGGCTATCAGAATTTCAGGATGGTCTGTTAATACTTCACCGATTTCCTTGATTTCTTCAGGTGTATAACTGGCACCGGTCGGATTGGATGGACTGTTCAGGATAAACATTCTGGTCTTGTCAGTTATTGCACCCAATAACTGGGCCTTGTTGATCTTGAAGTCCTGTTCGATGGTGGTCTTGATGATCACGGGTTCACCATCGGCCAGCCGCACCATGTCCGGATATGACGTCCAGTACGGGGCCGGGATAATTACTTCATCGTCGTGATTGATTGCGGCCTGAAACAGGTTATACAAACTATGTTTGCAACCGCAGGACACCAGTATCTGTGATGGTTTGTATTCCAGTTTGTTTTCACGCTTGAATTTATTGATAATGGCCTTCTTCAATTCAGGCGTTCCGGCGACATCAGTGTATTTGGTAAAACCCGCTTTCAGGGACTGAATGGCGGCATCCTTGATGTGTTCCGGCGTATCAAAATCGGGTTCACCGGCGCTGAAGTTGATGATGTCAACACCTTCGGAACGCAGTTTTGCGGCACGTGCAGATACGGCCAGAGTGGCTGAAGGTTTGATACCGGCAACGCGTTGTGCGACCTTGACGTTCAAAGAAGTGTCCTCATATTCTGTGATGCTACAAAAGGCGTGTAATATACCCGAATCACAAGACGCACAAAATACCCGTGGTAAAAGAATTCAGAATAAAGTCGGATTACCTGCCTGCCGGGGATCAACCCCAGGCCATTGGTAATCTGGTTACTGGTTTACAGGATGGTCTTGCCCATCAGACCCTGCTGGGTGTTACCGGCTCCGGCAAGACTTTTACGATTGCCAATGTCATACAGCAATTGCAGCGCTGTACATTAATTCTGGCACCCAATAAAACTCTTGCAGCCCAGCTTTATGGCGAGATGCGCGAGTTTTTCCCGGACAATGCGGTGGAATATTTCGTGTCGTATTACGACTATTACCAGCCAGAGGCCTATGTACCTTCCTCGGATACCTATATCGAAAAAGACGCCTCCATTAATGAACATATCGAACAGATGCGTCTTTCTGCTACCAAGGCACTGCTGGAACGGCCGGATTCGATTATTGTTGCTACGGTGTCAGCAATTTACGGTCTGGGTGATCCACAATCTTATCTGCAGATGGTGTTGCATCTGGATCAGGGCGATCCGATCGATCAGCGTAAAATCCTGCGGCGTCTCGCCGAGATACAATATACCCGTAACGATATTGAACTGCACCGGGCCACTTACCGTGTGCGGGGTGAAGTCATTGATATATTTCCGGCAGAATCGGAACGGGAAGCGGTGCGTATTGAGTTATTTGATGACGAGATTGAATCGCTGGCCTGGTTTGATCCACTCACGGGCGAAGTCTTGCGAAAAGTACCGCGCGTGACGATACATCCCAAGACACACTATGTGACGCAGCGGCAGACGATACTGGATGCTATCGAAGCGATTAAAATTGAATTGAAGGAACGGCTGGAGCATTTATTTGCTGCAAATAAACTGGTTGAGGCGCAGCGGCTTGAACAAAGGACCAGATTCGATATCGAGATGATGCAGGAAATCGGTTACTGCTCGGGCATCGAAAATTATTCAAGATATCTTTCCGGCAGGAATGCCGGTGAACCCCCGCCAACCCTGTTTGATTACCTGCCGAACAGCGCTTTACTTGTGATTGATGAAAGCCATGTCACCATTCCACAATTGGGCGGTATGTACCGTGGTGACCGTTCCCGCAAGGAAACCCTGGTTGAGTACGGTTTCAGGTTGCCTTCGGCGCTGGATAACCGGCCGTTGCGCTTTGATGAGTTCGAGGAAATGTCGCCACAGACGATTTGTATTTCAGCCACACCCGGCCGGTATGAATACGAACACACCGGCCAGATTGTTGAACAGGTGGTCAGGCCGACGGGTCTGGTTGATCCGGCAGTTGAAGTCAGACCGGTGGTGACACAGGTGGATGATTTGCTGTCCGAGATAAATTTACGGACAGCGCAGGATGAACGGGTACTGGTGACAACTTTGACCAAGCGCATGGCGGAGGACCTTACGGAATATCTGGCGGAACATGGTGTCCGTGTACGTTATCTGCATTCGGATATCGAGACTGTCGAGCGGGTTGAGATTATCCGAGATTTACGCCTGGGTGAATTCGATGTGCTGGTCGGGATTAATTTATTACGGGAGGGACTGGATATGCCGGAGGTGTCACTGGTGGCCATCCTCGATGCGGACAAGGAAGGGTTTTTACGGTCTGAAACCAGCCTGATCCAGACCATAGGCCGCGCGGCCAGAAACCTGAACGGCAAGGCAATTCTGTATGCAGGCCGGATGACCGGATCCATGCAACGGGCGCTTGCCGAAACAGAGCGACGCCGGGAGAAACAGAAGCAATATAACCTGCAACACGGGATCACGCCGGAAGGTGTCAAGAAAGCCGTTACTGATATCATGGAAGGGGCATACAGCGAATCCAGGCAAACGCATAAAAAGTGGCTCAAGGTGGCGGAAGTGCCCAGTGAATATGCCGGGCAGCCGCCCGAACTGTTAATGAAGAAAATCAGACAACTTGAAGATCGCATGTATAAACATGCCCGCGATCTGGAATTTGAAGAAGCGGCGAAATTGCGCGATGAGATTCAGCGTATTCGCAGCTATGACTTGGGGTTGCCGCAGGAACAGGCCGGGTGAGTATGGTAATTCGTAATTCGTGATTAGTGATTGGTGATTGGCAATTCATTGAATCCCCTCCCCCTCTTTATCGCTGCGCATCCTGCTCCACTCAAAGTCCAGGGCACACTTCCCTGTGTGCCCGCTCAGCGGGCCGAAGCGATGCTTCGGCTCTTTCCGCTTCGCCCCCTCCCGCAAGGGGAGGGGATGGTTTTTGGTGTGGCTCAAATAATTGGTGAGTAAAATAAACAATTTGATTTTTCTTCCCCCCCCCACAAGGGGGTGGGAATAGTTTATGGATTGAATTGATGAGTAAAATTTGTATTCTAATTATTCCTCCCCTCCCTTGACGGGAGGGTGTATTACATGGATGAATCTTTAATCCGTGCTAAAACATTACGAAAGAATGCTACTGATGCGGAACTTCAATTGTGGCGTTATCTTCGAAAACGGCAGCTAGGTGTAAAGTTTCGCCAGCAACAACCTCTAGGGCATTACATTGTAGATTTTGTCAGTTTTGAAAAGCGTCTCATCATTGAAATTGATGGCGGACAGCATCAGGAACAGGCTGAATATGATGAAGTAAGAACTGACTGGCTGAAACAGCAAGGTTATAAAGTATTGAGATTCTGGAATAACCAGGTGTTAAATGAAATCGAGGCTGTATTAGAAACTATTAAAGTCGCGTTAAATTAATATACCCCTCCCCCTCACCCCCTCCCGCAAGGGGAGGGGGGAATAGATTCGTGGTTTACTCATGTGGTGATCATTGAAAGCCTGTACTGTTATTTCCCCTCCCTTGAGGGGAGGGGATTAAGGGGAGGGTGTATATGTTTTTCACCCCCACCCTAACCCTCGGCTTTGGCTTCCTGCGTCGCTCTCGGTCTCTGTTCCAGACTCGACTCTACCGACTCCATCCTTGGAGTCGTACCGCCTGCATCCTTGCAGGCGTCCCCCGTCAAGGGGGAGGGAGTAAATAATACGGACAATAACTGGTCTCCATTGCTAAATTTGAGTATGCTATGCGGCCTTTAAAACAGGCGCGTAGCTCAGCTGGTTAGAGCACCACCTTGACATGGTGGGGGTCGTTGGTTCGAGTCCAATCGCGCCTACCAATTTGATTTTATATAGAATGAGGCGTCGATTGGACGAGAACGGAGTTCGACAAAATCGTCGGGAACGATTTTGAACGTGCGAAGCATGGCCCGAAGGGTGGAGGACTGGATGTCCGGAATAATACAATCGCGCCTACCAATTTGATTTTATATGGAATGAGGCGTCGATTGGACGAGAACGTAGTTCGACAAAATCGTCGGGAACGATTTTGAACGTGCGAAGCACGGCCCGAAGGGTGGAGGACTGGATGTCCGGAATAATACAATCGCGCCTACAAACTTTAGAAAGTAACGAGTGATGAGTACTGAGTAGCGAGTAAAAAAGAAAATGCTCTGATAACTAAGCACTCGTTACTCAGTACTCATTACTTAAACATAAACATGCGGCCCTTTGTAACGGTCGCCACTGGAGAGCAAAATGCCAACCATTACCCTGCCAGACGGTAACAACAAAACCTACGAAGCACCGGTTACCGGATTCGATATCGCACTGTCCATCAGCAAAAGTCTTGCGAAGAAGGCAACCGTCGTCAAAGTAAACGGTGAGTTGTGGGATCTGACCCGTCCGATTGAATCGGATGCAAGCGTCCAGATTATTACCCGTGACCAACCGGAGGCGCTGGAAGTTTATCGTCATGATGCGGCCCATGTGCTGGCGCAGGCGGTGCAGCAGTTGTTTCCCGGCACACAGATCACCTTCGGTCCGGCCACAGACACGGGCTTTTATTACGATTTCGCCCGCGAACACCCGTTTACCGAGGCCGATCTGGAAAAGATCGAGCAGCGTATGCGCGAGATTGTCAAACAGGACCTGCCTATCCGGCGTGAGATCTGGTCACGTGAAGAGGCGATTAAGTTTTTTGAAAAAAGTGGTGAAAAGTTCAAGGCTGAGTGGATCAGGGAAGGGATTTCCCCGGACGAACAGATCAGCATTTACCGGCAGGGGGATTCCTGGCTGGACATGTGTACCGGCCCACACCTGCCGTCCACCGGTAAACTGGGCACGGCATTCAAGCTCACCAAGGTCTCCGGTGCGTACTGGCGTGGGGATGCCAACAATGCGCAACTTCAGCGCATCTACGGAACCGCCTTTGCCAGTGAACAGGAGCTCAAGGACTATCTGCACCGCCTGGAAGAGGCCGAGAAACGCGATCACCGCAAGCTCGGCAAGCGTCTGGACCTGTTTCATTTTCAGGAAGAGGCGGTCGGCAGTGTCTTCTGGCATCCACACGGCTGGACATTGCACCGCCTGATCGAGAACTATCTGCGTTCCAAGCTGGAGATTGCGGGTTATGTGGAGGTTAGAACCCCGCAATTAGTGGATCGCAAACTGTGGGAGAAATCCGGGCACTGGGACAAATTCCGGCAGAGCATGTTTACCGTCCAGGCACTGGATGAAGACCTGGCCATCGCTATCAAACCGATGAATTGTCCCTGCCATGTACAGATTTATAATCATGGCCTGCGCAGCTACCGTGAACTGCCGCTGCGGATGGCCGAATTCGGTTCCTGTCATCGTCATGAACCATCGGGAGCACTGCATGGCCTGATGCGGGTACGGGCCTTTACCCAGGATGATGCCCATATTTTTTGCACTGAGGGCCAAATTACGGCCGAGACCAGGGCATTTTGTGATTTGCTGCTGTCTGTATACAAGGACTTTGGATTTGAAGATGTCCGGGTCAAATTCTCCGACCGGCCGGCAGTACGGGTCGGTGATGACAGTATTTGGGACAAGGCGGAAGAGTCTCTGCGGACAGCGACAGAAGCAACCGGGCTGGAAATCACCCTGAACCCGGGTGAGGGCGCATTTTACGGACCGAAATTGGAGTTCATCCTGCGTGACGCTATTGGCCGGGACTGGCAATGTGGCACACTGCAGGTGGATTTTGTGCTGCCTGAGCGCCTGAATGCCGAATACGTGGCCGAGGATGGTTCACGCCAGCGACCGGTCATGCTGCACCGGGCAATCCTTGGATCC
Organism: Gammaproteobacteria bacterium RIFCSPLOWO2_12_47_11; assembly: GCA_001801885.1. Classification (GTDB taxonomy): domain Bacteria; phylum Pseudomonadota; class Gammaproteobacteria; order Eutrophobiales; family Eutrophobiaceae; genus 2-02-FULL-47-50. Next base: position 1,858 of record MGYU01000068.1, on the reverse strand, counting down.
TTTGAGCGATTTATCGGGATACTGATCGAACATTACGCCGGCAGTCTGCCCACCTGGCTGGCTCCGCAACAGGTGGTCGTCATCAGTTTGACGGAAAAGCAGGCCAATTTTGCAAAAAAAATTGCAGAAAGCCTGAAAATTCAAGGATTCAGGACTGATGCCGACTTGAGAAATGAAACGATCGGGCTTAAAATCCGCGAGCACACAATACAGCGCATACCCTATATGCTCGTCATCGGGGCGCGTGAACTGGAAAATAACACTGTGGCCGTGCGTACGCGCAGCGGTGAAGACCTTGGAGGCATGCCGTTGGGCGCCTTTATTGCTCACCTCAAAAATGATATTGCGTCCCGCGGTCGATCTATTTTGGAGGAATAACATATCACCACAGATAAGCAGACCCGTTTGAATGAAGAGATTAGATCAGCCACCGTCAGGCTGATTGGTGCAGATGGTGAACAGATTGGCATGGTGCCAATTAATGAAGCCCTGAGGATGGCAGAAGACGCAGAACTCGATCTGGTAGAAATAGTCCCGAATGCTGAACCACCTGTTTGCCGGGTCATGAATTACGGCAAATATGTTTTTGAGCAAACCAAGAAGAAACAGGCAGCTAAAAAGAAACAGAAACAGATTCAGATCAAGGAAATCAAGTTTCGTCCTGGTACAGAGGCAAGCGATTATCAGGTCAAATTAAGAAATTTGGTCCGTTTTTTGAGTAACGGAGACAAGGTAAAGGTAACATTGCGTTTCCGTGGCCGGGAAATGGTGCATCAGGAACTGGGTACCAGAATGCTGGAAAGAATAGAGGCGGATCTACAGGAACATGGTGTGGTCGAGCAGTTTCCGAAAATGGAAGGCCGACAGATGGTGATGTTGCTGGCACCAAAACGGTGACTGGTGACTGGTGATTTGTAATTGGTAATGATGAGCCAGGTTATATACGAATCATGAATCACGAATCATGAATCACGAATTACGAATTACGAATTACGAATCACGAATCACGAATTAAAAGATACTGGAGTAAACATTAATGCCTAAGATGAAGAGTAACCGTGCGGCAGCGAAGCGTTTTACACGCGGCGCATCAGGCAAGTTTAAGCATCGCCAGTCGCATCGCAGTCACATATTGACCAAGAAAAGCACCAAACGTAAACGTCAATTGCGCAGCATTATCGCGATCCATGATAGTGATCAGAAGGCAATTGCACGCATGTTGCCATACAGTTAACGGCCATAAGGTAAGAGGATTCCGTCATGCCAAGAATTAAACGTGGGGTAACGGCCCATGCAAGACATAAAAAAGTTCTCGTGCAGGCCAAGGGTTATCGGGGCCGGCGCAAGAATGTATATCGTGTGGCCAAACAGGCAGTCACCAAGGCTGCGCAATATGCCTATCGTGACCGGCGCCAGAAGAAACGGGTATTCCGTGCATTATGGATTGCACGTATCAATGCCGCTGCCCGTGAACATGGACTGTCATACAGCCGCATGATCAACGGGTTGAATAAATCAGCCATCGCTATTGACCGCAAGGTTCTTGCCGACCTGGCGGTTGCAGATAAACATGCATTTGCACAACTTGCGAATCAGGCGAAATCCTCTCTCGCAAGCTGATAAACTGACGGTGTTATACTGACAGGGGAAAAAAATACTTTCCCCTTTTTTATGTACAGGAAGTACGGTATGCCGCGGGCGCATGGATGCACAGGAGCGGCGATGTACAGGATGTACGGTATGCCGCGGGTGCAGGACGACATACAGGGACGTATTAGTGTCGCGAGAAGCAGGATGCTGGGAGCGACTGCACAGGAGCGGCGATGTACAGGATGTACGGTATGCCGCGGGTGCAGGA
>MGYU01000067.1 GCA_001801885.1 Gammaproteobacteria bacterium RIFCSPLOWO2_12_47_11 | reverse complement strand
ATCTCCTGTAATTACAGTGTTTTCTGAACAAATCCATTGTAACACTTCAGGTGATTTAAGCCTTTTTAATATCCGTTACTGGGACAGCAGTGGCTCTGACCCATTAAAAACTAAACTAAGCCTTTTTAATATCCGTTACTGGGACAGCAGTGGCTGACTCCTTAAAACCCAAGGAAAAAATTGAAGAGACTCTCAAACGCCAGGTAGGATACAACCAACGTGGGAGGCCGAAGGCCATGAGTGGTTAATATTAAATCACTCCGGCACCTATTGTTTCAGTAAACCTACGACTATATATTTATTGATTTTGAAAATTTCAATCTGGATCATGTTGTTTCAACGCCCACACCACATGTTCCCTCACCAGTCCGGAAGGATGATCCTTGCGGGCCGTTAATGATTCAATCACAGCCTCGCTGGCCGGTGCATTGCCGAGGGCAACCGCGATATTTCTCAACCAGCATTCGTAACCGATGCGGCGGATGGCCGAACCTTCGGTTTTTTCATTGAATTCCTGTTCGGTCCAGTTGAAGAGTTCAATGAGTGTTGCATGGTCCAGTCCGTGACGTGTCCTAAAATCCGGTTCTTTCGTGTTATGTGCAAACCCGTTCCACGGACAAACCAGCTGGCAGTCATCACAACCATAGATGCGATTGCCGATGGGTTTGCGGAATTCTTCCGGGATTGATCCACGTAATTCTATCGTGAGATAGGAGATGCAACGCCGCGCATCAACCTGATAAGGTCCGGTAATGGCCTGCGTCGGACAGATGTCGATGCAGGCATTGCAGGTACCGCAGTGATTTTTGGTAAACGGTTCGTCCGTGGGCAATGGTAAATCCGTGTAGAGTTCACCAATAAAAAACCACGAGCCGGCCTGTGGATTAATCAGGTTACTGTGCTTGCCGATCCAGCCAAGACCAGCGTTGCGTGCCAATGCCTTTTCCAGTACCGGCGCACTGTCCACGAAGGCCCGGTAACCGAATGGGCCGGTAATAGCTTCAATCCGATACGCGAGTTTCTGCAAGCGGGTGCGGATCACTTTGTGATAATCACGGCCTGTGGCATAGCGTGATACATAGGCCAGCGCGGGATCATTTAACACCTGGCTGGGATGTGTTGCATCCGGTGGCAGGTAATCCATGCGCACCGAGATGACCCTTAACGTGCCGGGCACCAGTTCCGGCGGCCGGCTGCGTTTTGTGCCGTGCTGTTCCATGTAATGCATTTCTCCATGTTTACCTGCTTGCAGCCAGTTGATGAGGTGAGTTTCATCTTCTGAAAGATCAACCGCCGTAATGCCAGTCTGCTGGAAACCCAATGCCTGGCCCCAGTTTTTGATGTCGTGGGCAAGTATGTCGTAATTCATGTTGACGAGCCGGGCAGACCTGGGCATTTGAATGTTACCGGGATGTATGTATGGGTTCATTGCACAGTTAATGTGCTGATAATGCAATATTGGTGCGTCATGCAAGTATATTAAACCCTGGTATATTTTGTAACTTGTTGTTTCAGAAAGATTTTGGCTATTGGCATACTTGATGCAACCAATAAAATCATTACTTCCTCTTTTATGCGTTAGATTTTCCTCACCATCGGCGTGAACTTCAGGGGCCCTTCCGCCGGGCCCCTTTTTTATTTTGCCATTCCTAACCGTGATGCCGGGTAAATGGCTCGCTTCACTGACTTGGAGAAGTTATCATTTCATTTCGATGCCGAACTTTGATTCTGATTCCCATGTTTGATTTTTTCCGCGCCTGGTACCGGCGCTATTTTACCGATCCGCAGGCCACCCTTCTGGTGATATTGCTCGTTGTCGCCCTGCTGATCATTTACCTGATGGGCAGTATGCTGGTGCCATTATTCGCAGCGATCGTCATTGCCTATCTGCTGGAAGGGAGTGTGCAGAAACTTAAAAAACGGAATGTCCCCAGACTGTGGGCGGTCAATATCGTGTTTATGCTGTTTATTGCGTTCATCGTGTTTTTATTGCTTGGCCTGTTCCCGATACTCTCGCGCCAGGTGAGCCAGTTTTTCCAGGAAGTGCCGCAGATGATTAACAACGGTCAGGAGTTGTTATTACAGCTGCCACAGCAATACCCGGAATTTGTTTCGGAAGCGGTGATCTGGGAAATAATTTATGCCATCCGGGGAGGCATCAGCCAGCTTGGCCATAATGTCCTGTCAGTCTCTGTGGCCTCGATACCTGCCATCATAACCGTGCTGGTGTATCTGATACTGGTCCCCTTGCTGATCTTTTTTTTCCTCAAGGATAAAAATCTTATTCTCGTCTGGTTGAGCAGGTTCCTTCCGGCAGAAAGACGTTTGGTCACGGAGATCTGGCAGGAAATGGATGCCCAGATCGGCAATTACGTACGCGGCAAGATTTATGAGATCATCATTGTCGGTGGTGTTTCATTTATTGTGTTCCAGTTGATGGGCCTGAACTATGCGCCGTTGCTGGCCTTGCTGGTCGGTTTGTCTGTCATCATTCCTTATGTCGGCGCGGCGGTCGTCACCGTGCCGATTGCCTTCGTCGCCTATGTCCAGTGGGGCATCACGCCTGATTTTGTCTGGCTCATGATCTGGTACGCGGTTATTCAATTTCTTGACGGGAATGTGCTGGTCCCCATTTTATTTTCTGATGCTGTTAATCTGCATCCGGTTGCGATCATCTCGGCGATCCTGGTATTTGGCGGGATGTGGGGTTTCTGGGGAGTATTTTTTGCGATCCCTCTGGCCACACTGGTAAAGGCGTTAATTAATATATGGCCGACAACGATGCTGGAAGAGCCATTAAAGATAAATGCTGAAAGCTGATTCTAGAGATTATCACTGGCAAAATCTGCCAGCCGGGAACGTTCACCTCTGCGCAAGGTAACATGTCCGCTGTGTGCCCAGGTCTTGGACCGATCCACCACATAAGTCAGTCCTGATGTCGTTTCCGTGAGATAGGGTGTATCGATCTGCGCAATATTGCCGAGACAAACCATCTTGCTGTCCGGGCCAACACGGCTGATCAGCGTTTTCATTTGCTTGGAAGTCAGGTTCTGTGCTTCATCCACGATGATGTAGCGGTTCAGGAAGGTACGGCCGCGCATGAAATTCAGTGAACGGATCTTGATGCGTTTGTTCAATAAATCTGCTGTGGCCGCACGTACCCATTCGTTGTTGTCTTCATGATTCGTCAAAACCTCAAGGTTATCGAGCAAGGCCCCCATCCATGGCGCCATTTTTTCTTCCTCGGTGCCGGGCAGGAAACCGATGTCTTCACCGACCGGCACGGTGACACGTGTAATGATAATTTCACGGTAGCGTTTGGTTTCCATGGTTTGCAGTAAACCGGCGGCCAGTGCGAGCAATGTTTTGCCGGAGCCGGCCGAACCCAGCAACGTGACCAGGTCAACATCGGGATCCATCAGCAGATTCAGTGCAAAATTCTGTTCCAGGTTGCGCGCATTGATGCCCCAGACTGAATGATGACCGGTACGGTAGTTGGTCGCCAGCCTGAGCGTGAAGCTGTCGTGTATGGATTCGACAATGGCTTCAAATTTTTTTTCATCGTCTGTATACAGGCACTGGTATGGGTAACAGTCTGCATTGGGTTTGCTTGCCATTTTGTAATAGGTATTTTTGTTCTTTTGCCACGAAGACAGGTTATCTGCATTCTTTTGCCAGAAATCATCTGGCAGTTTGAGTATGCCGGTATAAAGCAGGTCTGCATCATCCAGCACTTTATCGTTGTAATAATCTTCCGTGTGTATGCCCAGCACGCGGGCCTTGATACGGAGATTAATGTCCTTGGAAACCAGCGTGACAATCTTGTCAGAAAATTTTTCCTGCAGGGAAAGTGCAGTAGCGAGGATGGAATTATCGGCATTTTTTCCCGGTAGACTGTCCGGTAACTGGTTGGCCATGAGTTGTGTCTGCAGGAACAGGCAACCGTCCGGTTTAGCGCCGCCGTTGGTGTGGGTGATCTTGCTGAGTTTCAGGCCCTGACCGATCACATCGGTATCGGCATCGCCGATAATCTCATCCAGAAAACGGCTGACCTGACGGACATTGCGGGATAATTCGGACAGGCCCTTCTTGGCCGCATCCAGTTCTTCCAGCACCACCATCGGCAGGTAAATGTCATGTTCCTGGAAACGGAACAGTGCGCCGGGGTCGTGCATGAGCACGTTTGTGTCCAGCACAAATAATCGCTGACCGGATTTAATTGTCATCTACCGGAAATAATTACAGATTCTTGACAGCGTTGAGGACCTCGTCGACATGTCCCTCGACTTTCACTTTGCGCCATTCCTGCCGCAATACATTCTCGGCATCGATCAGAAAGGTGCTGCGTTCTATACCCATGACTTTTTTACCGTACATGTTTTTCTCTTTGATGACATCAAACAGTTTGCACAGCTTCTCATTCGTATCAGCGAGCAGGTCGAAAGGAAAACATTCCTTCTGCCTGAATTTTTCATGTGTATCCACCGAGTCACGCGAGATGCCAAGTATGACGGTATTGTTTGCCTTGAATTTTTTCATGTTGTCGCGGAAGTCTTGTCCTTCCATGGTGCACCCGGGGGTGCTGTCTTTCGGATAGAAATAGAGGACAACTTTATTGCCCTTAAGGTCTGACAGCTTGATGGTTTTATTGCCGGTGGCGGCCGCTTTGAAATCCGGGACTTTCTTGCCGATTTTTATTTTGCTCATCGTTTATTGTTTGCAGTTTACCATTTAAGAATTAATTATATTTTAATCACCAATCACCCGCCGCTCGAAAACTTGTTCCCGACGTTTTCTACCGCTAACATCCATGTAAGCGTCCTGCGCAGTCGCTCCCAGCATCCTGCTTCTCGCGACACTAATACATCCTGTATGTCGTCCTGCGCCTGCGGCTACGACCGCCAGGGATGGCGGAAGTGCAGATATTGCAGGAGCAAATATCTGCCCGTACGTCCTGTACCTCGCCGCTCCTGCGCATCCTGCGCCCGCGGCATACCGTACGTCCTGTACATAATTATTTAACGGGCTCCATTATCGCATCAAGGTTTAATTGATCACAGAACTCCATGAAATCGCCCCGAATACCGGCAATTGAAAAATCGGCCGGTATGTTTATGGCGAGATGCAGTGAAAACATGGTTGCGCCTGTCGTAGCGGCCTTGTAGGTGTTGGTTTGCAATTCCTGTATGACTATCTTGTTTTCATGAATGAAGTTGACAATATCATGCACTATACCGGCGCGGTCAACAGCGACGACATCAATTGCATAAGGCATAAGTTTCCCGCTCATCCGGGCAGGTGCAGTGCGTTGGGCCATGAATGAAATGGACAGCTTGTCACCGAGTCTCGGCAGCAGGTCTTCTATCTTGGCAATGGAATCCCATGGGCCTGATAACATCATTTGGATGCAGAATTCACTGCCCAGCACGGTCATGCGGCTTTCGGAAATACTGCAGCCAATTTCCTTGATAGTGCGGGTAAATTGTTCGAGATCTTCAGGCCTGTTTTTGCACAGTGCAGTTACAACCAGGTAATTATCCATTATGTGGTGAGTTTGAAGATTGATGGTATTTTTTGCATTGTGATATTTTGCCGTGCTGCCTGCAAGTATAAGATTTCAGGGCTGTATCCGGGGGCAGTAACCGGTCAGTATTAGTCATCAGAAGAAGCTGTAGTATACTACCCGGCCGACCGGGATAGTAAATCCGGAGACAGGATACCCATCCATGATCTGATTGCCGGACAGTCTCTCGCAAATTTTAACTTAAGGGTCACTAACTGATGTACAAGGGCAGTATGGTAGCTATTGTTACTCCTATGCAAAGCGGCGTTGCCGCCGATACGTCGTTGGATCATGAAGGGATGGAGCGGCTTGTTGAATTTCACATCAGCAATGGTACGGATGCCATCATTGCCGTGGGTACCACGGGTGAATCGGCCACACTGGATGAGAAAGAACACTGTGATCAAATACGCCGTGTGGTTGGTATGGTGCGGGGCAGGGTCCCTGTGATTGCCGGTACGGGCGCAAATTCCACAACCGAGGCCATACAACTGACCCGCTGTGCCAAAGACGTGGGAGCTGATGCCTGCCTGCTGGTGACCCCTTATTATAATAAACCTACGCAGGAAGGCCTGTACCTGCATCACAAAGCGGTTGCTGAAGCAGTGGCCATACCTCAAATCTTGTACAATGTGCCCGGCCGGACCGCCTGTGATATGTTGCCGGAGACTGTCGGCCGGTTGGCCGCGGTGGAGAATATTATCGGGATCAAGGAAGCGACGGGGGACCTCGGCAGGATAGCTGAAATACGTGACCTGTGTGGGCGGGATTTCATGCTGGTCAGTGGTGATGATGCCACTACCCGGGAATTTATATTACAGGGTGGTGATGGCGTGATCTCGGTGACCGCGAATGTTGCACCCGGGGCCATGCATGACATGTGTATGCTGGCCCTGAAAGGCGATGCTGAGGGGGCTGGCAGAATAGACAAAACGCTGGCCGGACTGCACAAGAACCTGTTTATCGAGTCTAATCCTATCCCGGTCAAATGGGTTTTACACAGAATGGGCCTGATCCAGGCGGGAATACGCTTGCCATTGACCTGGTTATCGGAACAATCCGAGGGGCCATTACTCGAATCCATGAAACAAGCCAATTTAATCTGAAGAGTGTCCATGATGTTAAAAATTATTTTTGTAATTATCCCGTTGTTGTATATCAATGCGTGCAGCAATATGCCCACCCTGGATGATGTTGTTCCAGACCGGCGCGGGGAGTACCGGAAGAGTGAGGCTCTGCCTGATCTGGAAGTTCCCCCTGACCTGACCACCGAAGCGCTCAAAGACCCTTTGGCAATCCCGAATGAAGAGGCGACCACCTTGTCCGAGTTT
>MGYU01000066.1 GCA_001801885.1 Gammaproteobacteria bacterium RIFCSPLOWO2_12_47_11 | reverse complement strand
AACCGGCTGTGGTTGCCGCTGAAAGTGAGCCAGCACCGGCTGAGGAACCGGAACAATCCGGTGACGGATTTTTCGGAACATTGAAAAATTTATTAAAGACCAATAAACCCGAAGCGACCTCACAACCTGTTCAGGCAACTGTCCAGGATAAAGCAGAACCTGCAAAGTTAACGGCAAAACCCGAACCAACCCCGAAACCGGAACCTTTAGTTGATGAGGTACAGGTTGAAAAAACTAGGCCAAAGATTACGGTCATACAAGAACCAGCGTTGACAGCGGCCATACCGGAGGCAAACCGTGAGACCACTCCTGAGACACAGATAAAACCCCCGGAACCACCCACACCACCGGCATCCACCCTGGCTGAAGAAACAAAGAAGCCCCTGTTTACTCCCGGCAAAACTGTTACCTCTATAACTGATGTCGCACGTCCGCAGGTAACGGCGTCACCATCAATTTCTGCGGATATAAAAACACAACAAACAGCAAGAGTTGAACCAGCTGAAAAAGAAACTATTGCCGACCCTGTACCTGAACCTGCAGAACCCGTAACAGAAGTTATTGTCTCCAAACCGGTTATTACAGAAGTCGTGGAAGAGAAACTTGTTGCAATCAGTCATGCAGAAGATACTGCGCCTGCAAGCGAACAATTAACACCTCAAGCGGAAGAAAATCCTGATAATCAACCCGGACGCCTGAGTTCATATTTCAGCAAACTGTTCGGTTCAGAAGAAGAGAAGATCGCGACTGTTCTCCCGTCTGCAGAAACAGCCAGTGCGACTTCTGTTGCGGATGCACCGGAACAGAAAACAGTTTCTGCCACGGCAGTACCTGAACCTGAATCGTTGCCAACACCGGACTGGAACGAACAACTGACAGAGTCTGCCGATCAACCGGCAACAATGGCGCAAGATGACAGCGCCCGGGCTGAAGAATTGCGCGGGATGGAAGAATTGCAAATTGCAAAAGCAGAAATTCCAGCACAAACCGTGACACTTGAAGCAGAAATTGAGCAACAGCTTGAAACCGTCCCCGCAGATTCTATCGATGGTCTGATTTCACGCGCAGTGTCGGGCAATCCGGATGCCCAGTTAGAACTTGGTGATAGCTATTACCAGGGCAACAAGGTTGACCGGGATCTTGCCCAGGCTTTTCTCTGGTACCGGCGGGCCGCCCTGCAAAACAAAATAGAAGCCCAATATAATCTCGGCAATATGTACCGGATGGGTGAAGGGACAGCACAAAATGATCTGGAAGCCAGAAACTGGTATGAGCGGGCGGCACGGCAGGGACATGAAACCGCCCGGCAAAATCTGGAAAAGCTGCAACACGTTGTAGCGGAAAAACCGGCCGACAATGAAGTTGACCGTAGCGCTGAACAGTCAATTACGACAACCACGGAAACAGAGGATGATAAAGATGGCTTATTCGGGTTTGTTGGCGGATTATTCAAATCGGATGATGATGAAGATGAAATAGCTGAAGCAACAACCGGTAATACACAAGCGGTGGCCGGTATGCCTGAACCTGCAAGCACCAAACCAATAACAATAAGCATACCAGGGCAAAGTGATTACGAAAGAGGGTCGGCCTATACCTATGGCGAAGGTGTCCCGCAAAATTATAACAATGCCTTCAAATTATTTGAGAACGCAGCCATGCTGGGGCATGCATCAGCCCAATATCAACTCGCCCTGGCCTATGCCAACGGTCATGGTGTGGCAAAAAATCTACCGGCGGCTGTTGAATGGTATGAGAAAGCTGCCCGGCAGGGCCTGACCATCGCCCAGCGCAGTCTGGGTAATGTCTATCTGAACGGAGATGGTGTGCAACCAAACAGACCATTGGCATTTGCCTGGTATAGCCTCCTGGCTGAGCAAGGCAATGTACTGGATATTCACCGGCGTGATTCATTAAGGGAACAACTGACAGATGCAGAGATTCAGGAGTCAGAAAGTCTCAAGAAACAACTCTCGGCAAGCCTCTCTACCGCAAGCTCGACCTTTTAATTTCCTTCAGTCGCTCTCCTGAATCTGTCGTTTAAAAATGACAGTTGCCTATGATTCTGTCCCCCGTTTTTTCTTCAACTTACAGCTTCTTAGCAAACATTTTATTCAACATAATGATTTTTATAAAAATTTAATTACATCTATAGGTTGGGTTAATGAAGATAATCAGGCATGGCACTTGCTTGGTAAGAAACCAGGAATCAGATTATTGATAAATATTGAAGGTCATATGAACGTCTACAGTTGTTGTTATAAAGGTAATTACGGTTACTGCTGCCGACGGTATAACCATAGCTGGATGTTTGTTCCGGAACTTGGACAGTCTGATAACAACATCTATAAAAATGTTGCGTTCGATGATTTTATATTCAAAAACAAATATGCAGAAGAATATGAAAGGGATTTTCAGTCGCACCTTGAGAGATCAAATACAACTGGTCTGCTGAAAAAGATATTAAGAAAAAAATTCAAACCGCAGACTATCGGCGGCCTTCTCTTTTGCGTAGCCGGATTCTAGAAATGTTTTAGACTTTTTTCTCCTCCTTCTGACGGATCAGGCTGTAACCTTGAATCAAAAGGCTGAACTTATTTCAGCCTTTATTTTTTTCTGTATCCGGATCCTGATGAATGATTATATCGGCATTGGGATAGGCCGCGCAGATTTTTTCCTCAACATCCAGTGCTATAGCATGCGCCGTTTCAAGATCGAGTTTATGGTCCATCTCCAGGTGCAACTGGATAAAAATATCCTGGCCTGATGCACGGCTGCGTAAACCATGTACATCCTTGACGTCTGAATGCGCCAATGCAATCTGCCTGATATTTTCCCTGTCTTCGTCCGGCAATTCCCGATCCATTAACTGATCCAGACAAGTCATGGCTATGCGCCATGCATTGTAAATAATGTAAACAGCGATACCCAGGGCAATGACCGGATCAGCCAGTATAAAATCAAAATAATAACTGAGGACAATGGCAACGATAACGCTGATGTTAAACCATAAATCAGAGGCGTAATGCACCGAATCCGCACTGATAGCTACCGAACCGGTTTTCCGGATAACATGACGTTGAAACAAAACGAGTGTTATCGTCACGACAATAGATATCAACATGACGCCAATGCCCAGCATGCCATGTTCCACCTTTACCGGATTGACCAGCTTGTTCACTGCCTCAAACAGAATGAAAAGAACAGATCCAAAGATAAATGCCGCCTGTGCCAGACCGGCAAGGGATTCCACCTTGCCGTGTCCAAAGCGATGTTCATCGTCAGCCGGAATCAGCGATTGTTTCACGGCAAACATATTGATAAGTGATGCAACGACATCTATCAAGGAATCGATAAGGCTGGTCAATAATGCGACCGAACCGGTAAAGACAAAGGCAATCAACTTTATTACAGTCAGTAATGAACCTGCAAAAACCGATGCGTAGGCGGCCCACGTCATTAACCGGCCACGATTGTATCTTGACTGAGCTTCGCTGGTCTGCCCGATAGTCATATATTAATCGGTATGGTTTGCATTCGAACACAGCATAATCATGATATACGGAATTCCAGTCTATTTATGGTCACAGTTTCTTTCGGGTATTTTGGCAGTGTTTTTAAAATGATGCATTATAGGTAAAATTCAATAAAAATGGCGGTTTATCTTTAATCGAAACGGACAGTTAATGACTTATCAATATGATCTATTTGTAATAGGAGCGGGTTCCGGTGGTGTGCGTGCTGCCCGCATGTCCGCAACTTTTGGTGCAAAAGTAGCCATTGCAGAAGACCGTTACTACGGCGGAACTTGTGTGAATGTCGGTTGCGTACCCAAAAAGCTGTTTGTTTATGCCTCACATTTTGCCGAGGAATTTGAAACGGCAAGATCATTCGGCTGGACGACAGACAATGCCCGTTTTGACTGGCACAAGCTCCTCACTAACAAGAACAGGGAAATAGAACGTCTGAATGGCGTTTATAAACACATTCTTGAGGGTGCGGGTGTCGAGATCATGGATGGACATGCCACTATTGTCGACGAACACACCATCGGTATTAATGGTGAAAAGATCACGGCAGAACGTATCCTGATCGCTACCGGTGGCTGGCCCAGTGTGCCGGATTTTCCCGGCAAGGAACATGTTATTACTTCCAACGAAGCCTTTTTTCTCAATCACCTTCCGGAGAGGATCGTCGTTGTCGGTGGCGGTTACATTGCTGTTGAATTCACCGGCATCTTTCATGGTCTGGGTATGGACACGACGCTCGTCTACCGCGGCCCATTGTTCATGCGCGGCTTCGATCGTGACCTCCGCGAAGTCCTTGCTGATGAAATGCGCAAAAAAGGTATTAAACTTTTGTTCGATACCAACATTGAACGTATTGAAAAGAAAGGTCATCAATACATTGCCCATCCCACCAATCACCAATCACTAATCACTGATTTAATTATGTATGCCACCGGCCGTACACCGAATACCAAAAATATCGGTCTGGAAAATGTAAATATCAAACTCAACAATCATGGTGCTGTGATCGTCAATGATTACTACCAGACTACAGTATCCTCTATTTATGCTATCGGTGACGTAACGGATCGTGTCAATCTGACACCCGTCGCACTCGCAGAAGGTATGGTGCTGGCCCGGTATCTGTTTGATAAACAGAATGCTGCTGTTGATTATTCGGATATTCCAACTTGTGTATTCAGCCAACCGAATCTGGCGACAGTGGGTCTGACAGAAGAACAGGCCAGGGAAAAGTATGGCGAGGTGGTGATCTATAAATTAAAATTCAAACCGATGAAACTGAGTCTCACTGACAGCGACGAACGGACTTTTATGAAACTCATCGTCGATAAAATATCTGATCGTGTTGTCGGAGTGCACATGGTTGGATCAGACGCCGGTGAAATCATCCAGGGGATTGCGATCGCACTCAAGGCCGGTGCTACCAAAGCTACATTTGATGCCACTATAGGTATACATCCCACTGCAGCGGAAGAATTTGTCACCATGCGTACACCGGCAGATAAATGACATGCGAAAATGGTTATTTATTTTATTTTTCTGTCTTTTTTCCCAATCTGCGCCTGTATATGCTGATGACATACCGGTAATTGCTGCTGCATCCGATCTGCAATTCGCACTTGAAGAATTGGCCGGTTTGTTTCAACAACAAACCGGTAAAAAAATAAAACTCGCTTTTGGTTCTTCCGGAAATTTCCGCTACCAGATTGCGCATGGCGCACCTTTTCAGATGTATATGTCTGCCGATGAAGAGTATGTATTGGCCCTGTACCGTGAAGGCGATACACTGGATGAAGGGATGCTTTATGCCATAGGACGCATAGTGATCTTTATACCTCATGGATCACCGCTCAAGGCAGATGGCTCATTGAATGATCTGGCTACGGCATTAAATGACAACCGGATTAATCATTTTGCCATTGCCAACCCGGAGCATGCACCCTACGGCCAGTGTGCGGAAGAAGCCTTGCGCCATGCCGGCATCTGGGATCGGATCCGTCCCCGCCTGGTTTTGGGTGAAAACGTTTCACAGGCAGCGCAGTTTGCCGCATCAGGTTCAGCACAGGGCGGCATTATTGCGTATTCACTTGCCTTGTCTCCGAATATGACAACGTTGGGAAATTACGCGCTCATACCGGCTGAATGGCATAATCCATTGCGGCAACGGATGGTACTTCTTAAAAGTGCGGGACCAACAGCTCATGCATTTTATGATTATGTTCAGTCACAACCAGCCCATAAAATTCTGGAACAGTACGGTTTTGTCCTGCCGGAAGAATTGAATTAAGGTAAACACATGGACTGGAATGCACTGGAACTTTCAATCAGGCTGGCGTTATACACATGTATCATCCTGCTGCCGTTAGGGATCATCATATCCCGCCTGCTTGCCTGGCATATATTCTCATATAAGGGTTTTATTGAAGCCCTCATCGCCCTGCCACTGGTGCTGCCGCCTACAGTACTTGGTTATTACCTGCTGGTTGCTTTCGGGCAAGCATCGCCAATCGGACAGGCTTTTCAATCATTGTCTGGATCAACCCTGGTTTTCAGCTTTGAAGGGCTGGTTGTTGCATCCGTTATCTTTAACCTTCCCTTTGCCGTGCAACCCATGCAACGTGCGTTTGAATCCATACCTCATACCATGCGCGAAGCCGCCTGGGTCAGCGGATTATCCTCATGGCAAACATTCTGGCGGATTGAATTACCGCTTTCATGGCCGGGTATTGTTTCAGCTTTTGCACTGACTTTCGCACATACACTGGGCGAGTTCGGGGTTGTATTGATGATAGGCGGCAATATCCCGGGTGAAACCAAAACGATCGCCATTGCCATTTATGATCGGGTACAGGCCTTTGATCATACTGCAGCCGGTACAATGTCGCTGTTACTGCTCGGATTGTCATTTTTCTCCATCAGCCTGGTATATACGCTGGCAGGAAAGCGGCGGCCGTTAAGGGGTGTCTGAAATTCATATGACGGCGCTTTCTATCAAACTGAACCAGACCGGGCCAATCCCGCTGGCAGTAGAATTTTGCTGTGAAGAAGGTGAACTGCTGGTTCTCGCTGGCCCGTCAGGCAGCGGCAAAACGACAATCCTAAGGTCGATAGCCGGTTTATATCGTCCTGAAAACGGTACAATCGAATGCCGCGGATCGCGTTGGCTTGATACCAGCACCCAATATTTCATGCCACCACAAAAACGTTCCGCCGGCCTGGTGTTCCAGCATTATTCTCTCTTTCCGCATTTAAGCGCAGGTAACAATGTAAAGATTGCAATGGGCCATTTGTCAGCAGATAAACACATGAATCGTGTGCATCAGCTTTTTGATCTGGTGAATCTTGAAGGACTGGAAAATCGTTATCCGTCAGAACTATCCGGCGGCCAGCAACAACGTGTTGCACTCGCCCGTGCGCTCGCACGAGAACCAGCCATATTATTACTGGATGAACCTTTCAGTGCTGTCGATCAGGTTACCCGCCGCAAATTACGTCAGGAACTGGTACGCCTGCGCATGAAACTCAATATTCCGATTATTCTTGTCACACATGATCTGGATGAGGCCCGCATGCTGGCTGACCGAATGTGCATACTGCACAATGGATCATCGCTGCAAACCGGTATACCGGAAATAGTTATGTCCAAACCGGCCAATGCCGAAGTTGCCTATCTGGTGGATATGGTGAATGTCTTCTCAGGTGAAATTGTCCGGCATGATGCAGTAAAAAAATTGACTTATCTAAAGTGGAACAAATATGAACTTGAATGTGTACTGCGTGAGGAATTTACACCGGAAACCACAGTGGACTGGATCATTCCACCAGAGAGCATCATACTGCACAGGCACGATCGTCCTTCCCGGGGAGAACGGGAGAATCCGGTCAGCGGGTTCATCGATCAATCCATTCCTTTAGGCGAAAACACATCTATCATTATGAAGCTGAATGGATGTGCAGACGTATTGAGCCTCAACATACCTACGCATACTGCCCGCAGGAATCATCTTGTTGAAGGAGAAGAAATTAATGTTTCGCTTTTGACTGAAGCGATTCATCTTATGCCAAAAGCAAATAAACTTTCTGAAAACAGGTTGTCATGACTTTCTGCAAACAAATCTGCAAAATAAATCTGAATTAAAGATGCATTGTGTTATTGATAACTTTTTTTGCCAAATCACATCTTATATAATGTGTAAGGTATTCATACTTCTCTTGTTGTTAACCAATTGATTATTAATAAAATAATAAACAGAAAAACCAAACCTAATGCGCTGCACAATGAATTCCAGTCATGACATGAATGAATGACCGGATCCTCAAATCTGTCATTGAGATCACCCGTCAGCGTGATATAGACTCACTCGAATTAAGTCTGGTCAGCACATTGGCTGAATTTATTCCGGTAAGTGCAATCGCCCTGTACAAATCACTTCAGAACAGTTCTGCAGATAAGGTTGAAGAGGTAGTCCGGCTTTCTGTATCGGAAAACAATGAAAATGGAAAAAATTACAACTGGAGCAGTGAAAAGCAGGTAGTCACTGCAAATAATAACGTTCATCAATGCTTTCAGTCTGCAGCTGTTATCCGTTCAGAAACAGATGATGGATACACACATCTACTCTATCCCGTTTTTCTCGATCATAAAGTCGGTGGAGTATTAAGCCTTGAAAGCCATGAGATATTAACTCCCTGGCATACTTTGATTGAGGCTCTCATTACCATCTACAATAATTATCTGGCCATTCTGAATGAAAGCGAACGGGACAAATTAACCGGCCTCCTGAACAGACGCACTTTTGACCTCAAGCTGGACAAACTGCTTCAGGCCCAGAGGGAAAAACAGGCAACATATAATGCTTCTCCTCCGACTTCCGAGAAACGGCACCCTGAAGCAATGTCCTGTACCTGGCTGGCCATGCTGGATATAGATAATTTCAAGAGCATTAATGATACCTATGGTCATCTGTTCGGTGATGAAGTCATATTAACACTGTCGCAAAAAATGAAACAGAATTTCCGCAATTCAGATTTATTGTTCAGATTTGGCGGGGAGGAATTTGTGGTTATTCTGGAGCCTACTTCACCAGAAATGGCCAAACGGGTTTTTGAACGTTTCTCACAGGCAATTGCCGGACATGATTTCCCCCAGATTGGAAAAACCACTATCAGTATTGGTTTTGCCAGGCTAATGGAAACAGATTATCCACATACCATACTGGTACGGGCGGACAAGGCACTTTACTATGCAAAGGAACATGGCAAGAACTGTGTTTTCAATTACGATGAATTACTGGCAAATGGACTACTGTCTGAAAAGCAAACAACCGGATCTGCTGTTATATTTTAACGAGCGGAAATTGACCTCGGACTTATCCGGAAAATAATTCTATTGCATCTGCAGACTTGCTCCAAGCCCTATCCCATGCTCAGGGTTTCTGCTGATAAACCTTATCAAACAAGGCTTCAAGTTTTTCATTGGTGCCGCGCAGTTGATCGATCACGGCCTTGGCCCAGTCAAAGTATTCCCGTTTCCGTTCCAGGCTCCATCTGACCGGCGGGCTGGTGATAATGTCCTGCAGATTGCTGATTTTGTCAGCGAGTTTTACCAATTTTGCTTCGTGACTCAGTTTTCCGGCATGTTCGATCTGCAAACGCTTGCGTTCCGGGCTTGGAAGGGATTTGTCATCTGTAACTTCTATGACGATGTCCCTGACAGTCCTGCCAAACAGATCTTCAATATCATCCACCGTAGCATCAGTATCTTCTACCGTGTCATGCAGGATGGCGGCCGCAATGACATTGACATCCGATATCCCGGCCTGGTTTGTGAGAAGATTGGCCAGTGCAATCGGGTGATTTATGTAAGGAGTGTTATTTTCATCCTTGCGGCTTTGTCCACGGTGTTTATCAGCTGCAAAATGTATGGCCTTGAAAATTAATGTGAGATTATTTTCCATTCAGCGGATAGTAGTCAGGATGTGGTTGAAGGTAGCAGATGTTTTCATATATATCATATTTCATATACCAACTACTAACTGCCATATGCTGTTCTTATACGTGGTACAGCGGAGAGTAATTTCTGTGTATAGGGGTGTTGTGGATTATAGAGCACATCATCCACTTTGCCCTGCTCCACGATTCTGCCATCATACATTACGGCGACATAATGGGCGATATATTCCACTACACTGATATTATGTGTAATGAACAGGTAGGCCAGGCCCAGATCGTCTTGTAATTGTTTTAATAAACGCAATATCTGCGCCTGCACCGAGACATCCAGTGCACTGGTTGGCTCATCACACACAATGAGTTTCGGCTCAACCGCCAATGCCCTGGCAATACAGATACGCTGGCGCTGGCCTCCGGAAAATTCATGCGGATAACGAAATTTATGTTCCGGCAGCAAACCGGTCTGATCCAGCAATCTGTCTACACGTTGTAATCTTTCCACTGTTGAACTGCCTATGCCCTGAGCAATCATCCCTTCCATGATAATATCTGAAACCATCATGCGCGGATTCATGGAGGAATATGGATCCTGAAAGACCACCTGAATGTCCGTGCGGTGTTTACGCATGTCTTTTTCGTTCAGTTGTGTCAGTTCTATACCTTCAAACAGCACCCGTCCATTGGTGGGTTTGATTAACTGCAGGATGCCCTTGCCCATTGTGGTCTTGCCTGAACCGGATTCACCAACCATGGCAACCGTTTCACCGCGATGTATCCTGATCGAAACATCATCTACAGCCTTCACATGGCCCACAACACGTTTGAGCAGGCCCTTGCGTATCGGATAGTAAACCTTGAGATCATTTACGGTTAATAACACTTTCTTCTCCGGGGTTCCGTCAGAAGTTGCAGTCTCACTGTCACGTTTGGCCTTGCCTGGCACCATCTTAAATAAATGTTTTGAATATTCGTGCTGAGGAGATGAAAAAAATGCCTGACGTGTGTTCGTTTCTACTATTTTTCCTGCATACATGACTGCAATATGATCAGCGATTTCCGAGGCGACGCCGAGATCATGCGTAATAAACATGATCGCCATGCCGGTATCATCCTGCAGTTTCTGCATCAGTTTCAGGATCTGTGCCTGGATAGTCACATCCAGTGCCGTGGTGGGTTCGTCCGCAATAAGTAATGCCGGTTCGCCAGCCAGTGCCATGGCGATCATGATGCGTTGTTTCATTCCGCCGGAAAACTGGTGCGGATATTCATCGATGCGCCGTTCCGGTTCAGGGATACCCACCTCATTGAGTAATTCCACGGTACGGTCGCGCTGTTTTCTGCCTTTCAGGCCTTTGTGCCGTTGCAGTGTCTCGCCGATTTGCTGGCCCGCCGTCAGTACCGGATTCAGGGAACTTTGCGGTTCCTGAAAGATCATGGCAATTTTACCACCTCGTATATCGCGCATGGCGTATTCCGGCAGTTCAAACAGGTTTTTACCCTGCAGGTGAACATCACCGCCCCTGATACGCGCTGCGGTTGGCAACAGACGCATTATAGATAATGCAGTGATGGATTTACCGCAACCTGATTCACCAAGTAATACAAAGGTTTCACCCTGATCGATTTTGAAATCTATGCCATCAATAGCACGTATGGCCTTGTCATCTTCTCCAAACCAGGTTTGCAGGTCCTTGACTTCAAGTAATGTTGGCATCGTGAATATTATTATCCTGTTAATGCAATATAGAAACCACGAATGTGTGTATGGATGCAGCTTGAGAAAACATAAAATAAAATTTTAATAAACATAATTTTTTCACTGTATACTTCCTGTCCTCCGTAGTCATTAATTTTCAGCTTTCAGGAATCTTGCGTGGGCGACGATTTTCATCCAGAGCAACATAGGTCAGTTCGGCCTCGGTGACTTTCACCGTCTGCGGGTCAGAAGGATTACGCTGGGCATAGACTTCAACCCTGACAGTGATAGAAGTCCTGCCCACCCTGATCACATCGGCATAACAACTCACCAAATCGCCAACAAAAACCGGTTCATGAAATTCAAACGATTTCACCCCGACAGTCGCTACCCTGCCCTTTGCGCGGGCCAATGCTACAATGGCACCGGCGACATCAACCTGGGACATGATCCAGCCGCCAAAAATACTCCCGCCCGAGTTGGTGTCCTTCGGCATGGCGGCAACACGGATGGCCGGTTGTTTATCGGGTAAGGTTAAATTCTTGTTTTCAGTCATTGCTCATCTCAGATCGTGGTTCTGATCCTGGGATCGAAGGCATCGCGTACGGCATCGGCAAACAGATTGGCTGCTAATACCAGACCCAGCATAAATACAAAGGCAGCACCGAGTGACCACCAGACTATCGGTTCACGCGCCATTTCCAGGCGGGCACTGTTTATCATATTACCCCAACTTGACATACTGGGGTCGACGCCGATATTGATATAGGCCAGTACCGCCTCAGCCAGTACCAGACCACTGAAATCGATTACGATAGAAATCATCACAATATGCATGACGTTTGGCAGGACGTGGCGCAGCATAATCGTAAAATGACTCACACCAAAGGCCTGTGCTGCCTGCACATAATCAACTTCGCACAGCTTCATGGTTTCACCACGCAACAGCCGGCATAACCCGGTCCAACTCATGATACCCAGAATCAAGCACAAAAATAAAAGGCGCATGTCAGCACGTTGTTCCATACTGGTGAAGCTGTCTGCATTATTGGTCATGTACACATCCAGCATGAGTATGGAGGCCGCAATCAATAATACACCGGGAATGGAATTGAGTGTGGTATAGATATACTGGATGACGTCATCAATCCAGCCATGGAAATAACCGGCCATGATGCCCATGGCGATGGCAAACGGCAGCATGACCAGCGTGGTCAATGTCCCAATCAGCAGCCCGGTGCGGATACTCTTGAGTGATTGATAAAGCACATCCTGCCCGACCTTGTCGGTGCCCAGTACATGATAATAATTGGATAACCAGGCAATGGCAGAGCTGATTACCACAAGGATACCCAGCGTGATCAGGATTACATGCCAGGGAATTTTATTTTGGTAATTTATGACACTATCCATAGTCGATTTGAGATCTTCTTCCCTGTTTCGTGATAACAGAAAAAGAATGACTATCGACAACATGCACCAGATAATGATTCCGATAATTATCCCCGTCACTGTCTTGAGTACGACGTCCATCGTGAATTCCTGTTCCGTATCAACAAGATGACTGCCACCATACAACAGACGTGGATAATCCCGTACTTCTCTGCCATCGGGCAGTGAAATGACTTCCTTTGAAAAAGCATGAGTAGCAAATGGGGCCGAGTAGGTTTTTTCTGTTTGTGATTGTAATTTTTCAGTGAGTACATCCAGCGCACTGAGTATCTCGATTGAATACATAATCTCCACATGCCCAGTGCCTTCGAGCCGGGGATGAAAATGGATCGAATCCAGCAGACCAATCGTAATATAGAATAGCAGGACAACCGCCGAGGCCATGGCTAGCGGACGTTCACCGACCTGCCGCCAGGGGACACGCATGTGTTCATGCCGGGCCGAGTACCCTACAAATAACGCTACCATGACCAGCAATAAAAATATCAGGGCATCGGTAATGAAAATAACAGGCATGACCGTATTGTTACTCCAGCCGGATACGTGGATCGGCGATAGTATAGGAGACGTCCGTCAGGATCAGGCCAATGATGTACAAAACTGAACCGAGATAGACCATAGAACGGACGATGGAAAAATCCTGGCTTTGTATGGCATTGATGGTGTAACTGCCCAGGCCGGGAATGGCAAAAAATGATTCCGTAATGAGACTGCCGATAAACAACATGGGTAATACCACAACCACACCGGTCAATATCGGAATCAGTCCGTTGCGCAGGACATGACGGAACAGGACAACTTTCTCTGATAATCCCTTGGCACGTGCCGTACGTACAAAGTCCTTGTGCATTTCTTCCAGGAAGATGGTGCGATACCAGCGTGTTGATGAACCGATACTGCCAATTAAACCAACCAGTACCGGCAAGGCAACAAATTTAATCGCTTCGAAGCCGCTGTCGTAACCCGAGATCGGCACCAGGTGCAACAACTTGCTGATCACAAACTGCCCGCCGATGATATAGAACATGCTGGAAATAGACATCATGATGACGCAGATCACCACACCCCAGATATCAATATAAGTGGCACGGAAAAACGCAAGTATAAGTGCAAAGCTGATATAGGCCAGTAATCCAAGTAACAAACTAGGAACTGTAATCGCCAGGCTGGGCCACATACGCTGGCTGATGTCATAACCGATATCACGTCCGTTGTCAGATTGACCGAAATCAAACACAAACAAGCGGATGGATTTATTAAAGAAAATCGTATCGGTGAACTTTCCCATACTGTCGGCAGCGGTATTCCAGACGACTGGCTTGTCATACCCACGTTCACTTTTCCATTTATCAATCGCCTCCAGGGTCACATGTTTCTGGCCAAGGTGCATGCGGGCCATCTCGTCCGGAGTATTCACGACAAAAAACAATACAAAAGTGATGATGTTGACACCAATCAGGATTGGAATGGCATAAATAATCCGGCGTAAGATGTAATTAATCATAGGGCAGCTGAACGTTCGCGGCGCTTATAGCTAAACCAGGCGGGGATGATGCTGATGATTAATAACACAGATAGCAGCAAGACCGGCCACAACACAGGCTGGTTCCATTTTTTACGCATTTCGTATCTTGAATCCGGATCGATTCGCTTGTATTTCAAGGTATTATTGGACATAAGGTTCGGTTTTGCATTGCTGTACCAGCCGTGATGCAGCGAAAAGCCCACCGGATGGAAACCCCAGATCCATGGCGCATCTTTGCGGACGATCTCAATCATTTCATCCAGTACCACTTGTCGTTCCGGTCCATTGGCCATGCTTTTCATCTGGTTGAATAACTGATCAAATTCCGGGTTCTGATAATTCGCCGCATTTTCCCCGTTCCTGGTGGCCTTGGCATTCGGGCCATAAAGCAAAAACATAAAATTTTCCGGATCGGGATAATCCGCATTCCAACCCCACACGAAAATCTGCGCCGTGCCCTTGATCATTTTTTCCTGAAAGCGGTTGTAATCCGTGGCCCGGATCACGAGATTAATCCCCAGCTTGGCAAACTGTTTTCGATACCAGTCAAACAACGCCTTGGTCCCGGGACCGGCTGCGGGTGTATCCAGGTACAGGATCAGAGCTCTGCCCGATGCGCTATCGCGGCCGTTGGGATAACCCGCCCGCACCATAAGATCCCGAGCTTCTTTGACAGAACGCCGCACAGTCCTGCCATCCTGCCACTGGTAGACATAATGATTGGTTCCGGCCTCACCTTCCATATGTCCGAAAATACCGGGAGGTAATGGGCCCTGTGCGGGCATACCGCGGCCATTGGCAAAAATGGAAATATATTCGTCATAATCAACCACTATGGAGATGGCGCGGCGTAACAACCTGGCTTGTTCACTGTCACCACCCACAACCTCGTCCAGCATGTTAAATCCCATGTAAAAGATTGATGTGGTCACCGCAGTAAGCAACCTGATATTTTTTGCCTGCATCTCCTCTGTGAGTTCGGCCCCACCCTGTGCATTGAACTGTACCGCCTGATCGAAACTGTCTGACTGTATATCGGAAACATCATAATAACCTTGCAAGAACTTGTTCCATGCCGGAATGTTTTCCACTTCCAGACTGTATATCGCCTTGTCTATGAATGGCATGGTCTGTCCGGCATCCCGGAGAAATCCATTGACCACGTCTTCTTCTTCCCCCGTTTGTGGAAAAGTTTCACCACGAAAATTGGGATTTCGCTCCAGCACCATGCGTCGGTTTGGATTATTTTCGATCAACATGTACGGTCCTGTCCCAACCGGATACCAGTTCAGCACTATATTTTTATCTTTCATGCCATACTGTGAATAGAAGCGATCGGCCTCCCACGGCATCGGGGCAAAAAACGGCATGGACAACCAGTAGATAAACTGCGGATATTTTTCTTTTAATATGACCTCGTAAGTATATCTATCAAGAATCTTCACACCCTCAAGATCATATTCCCGAAGGTCGATATAACCATCCTCATGTTGATTGTCTGCGTGTTCTTCGGCCAGTTGTTCAGACAATTCCTGCAAGCCCAGAATATATTTCCCCTGCAGACCGGCCACCGGTGAATGTACGCCGGGGTGGGCAAAACGTTTGATCTGGTAAAGATAATCCTCTGCCGTCAATTCACGTGTGCCGGTTTCCTGGAAATCAGCCAACGTATTTACTCGTGCAATATTTTCTTTACTCAAATGGTGGTAGCGGTAATTACCGGCCTCATCTTTTGCAAAGGCCGGATGTGGCTGAAACAGTATGCCTGGCCGGATAGTGATCCGGTAGATTGCCCGGTGCACCATCTCCGCCGGCGCATCTGCGGCCAACTGATTGCCGTCTGTATCAAAATACTCCACTTCGGGGATTTTGGTTGCCGTCAGCAAAGTTAGTTCATAGGGACGTTTGAGGAAATGATACTGTAGAGGAGGTTCGTAGATTTGACCCAGGAAGACATATTCATTGGCGCTGTAGGCGCTGATCGGGTCAAGATGTTTGGGCCGTTCTTCAAACACATCGTAATAAATATTGCTGCGCGACTGATTGTAAGGATAGGGATTATTCCACGGTTCATCGCTGCAACCGTACATCCAGATGAGTGTGCTCAGTATCCCGTAAAGGGTAATTCTGGTCATTATTCGTTATTATGTCACTGTACGGGGGGTCATTTTGTGCATGATGAGTATTATAAACATCATCATTCTTCTGTACACTTAAACACTGAAATTACACCAAGGATCAATTTAATAACGATAAGGATGAAAATATGGGGTTACTTGAAGGTAAACGCGCATTAATCGTTGGGGTTGCCAGCAACCGTTCTATTGCCTGGGGAATCGCCAAGGCCATGCGCCGCGAAGGTGCGGATCTGGCCTTTACCTATCAGAATGAAAAACTGCGGGAGCGTGTGGAGTCTTTTGCAGCAGAGCTGGATTCCGGAATCACCGTACCCTGCGATGTGGCGAGTGATGAACAGATCCAGGCAGCATTTGATCACATAGATGATTACTGGGACAGTCTGGATATCCTGGTACATTCCATTGCCTTTGCACCACGTGAACAGCTTGAAGGTTCGTACCTGGAAAGTGTGACCCGGGAAGGTTTCCTTATGGCACATGAGATCAGTTCTTACAGTTTCACTGCACTGGGTGATGCGGCACGTCCGATGATGAAAGGACGTAATGGCGCCATGCTGACACTGAGTTATATCGGCGCTGTCCGGGCCATGCCGAATTACAATGTGATGGGTGTGGCCAAGGCCAGTCTGGAAGCCAACGTGCGTTACATGGCCGCCAGTCTCGGCCCGGAGGGAATCAGGGTAAATGCCATCTCCGCCGGCCCCATACGGACACTGGCTGCATCCGGTATCAGCGGTCTGCGTGATTTTCTGGCCTATGTGGAAAAGGCCGCTCCGTTGCGGCGCAATGTCACCATCGATGAGGTTGGCAATGTCGCAGCTTTTCTCTGCTCGGATTACGCCTCGGCTGTCACAGGTGAAATCACGTATGTGGATTGCGGATATAATGCTATCGGTGCCGCATTTTAGATTTCAGCGCAGAAATTGAGCCGGGTTTAATTCAAGTAAACCAGTGCAAACCCAGAACATTGTCTATCAGTACTACGCATAACAACAAACTGCTGAAAGCCATTCTGATTGGTGCGCTTGCCGGTATCCTGTGTGGCTGGTTTTTCGGCACGGCCATGCAAGCCGTCGAGTGGCTCGGCATACTGTTTCTCGATACCCTCAAGATGACGATCATCCCACTGATCGTTGCTGCTGTGATCAGTGGCGTTGCCTCACTGGGTGATGTTCGCAAACTCGGTAAGCTGGGTGGGCTCACCGTAACTTACTATGCAGCAACGACTGCGCTTGCTGTCCTGACAGGCTTGATACTCGTCAATATTATTCAGCCTGGAACCGGTTACGATATCCAGCATACGGCTGTCGCCGGTACGGTTCCGGGAAAAGAGTCCATCGGCTTTGTTGATATTATTCAGTCACTCATCAGCCCAAACCTGATCGCCGCTGCGGCTGAGACGCAATTGCTACCGATTATTATTTTTTGTCTGATATTCGGTGCTGCCCTCACCACCACCGGTGAAAAGGGTGGGCCGGTGATTAATTTTTTCCATGGCCTGAATGAGGTCATGATGAAGATAGTGATATGGATTATGTATTTTGCACCTGTTGGTATCTTCGCCATGATTGCATCACGGCTCGGGCAAGCAGGAGGCGGGGCGGCATTCTGGAATGAAATTACCCAGGTCGGCTGGTATATCTTCACCGTGGTTCTCGGACTAACAATCCATTTTTTTGTATTGCTCGGCATACTTTATTTCTTTACCCGCAGGGGTTTTGCCTATGTCAACACCATGCTGCGGGCATTGTTAACTGCCTTTGGTACATCCAGTTCATCCGCCACCCTGCCCCTGACCATTGAATGTGCGATAGAGGCCGGTGTGGACAAAAGAGCAGTCAAATTTGTCCTGCCGCTGGGAGCAACCGTGAATATGGACGGGACTGCCCTGTATGAAGCGGTTGCTGTCATGTTCATTGCCCAGGCTTATGCTGTTTCGATGAGTTTCAGTGAACAGGTGATAATCTTCATCACGGCAACGCTGGCGGCCATCGGTGCCGCAGGGATACCGCAGGCAGGCCTGGTCACCATGGTGATAGTCTTGACGGCAGTCAATCTACCGCTGGAAGGGATAGGTATGATACTTGCTGTGGACTGGTTTCTGGATCGCCTCCGTACCACGGTAAATATCTGGGGTGACAGTGCCGGTGCGGCAATACTGGAAAACGTCCTGGAATAATGAGTCGGCGTAACTCTTTATTCAGGGATTAAAAACCGGTATTACTGATCCTGTCTTTAAATACCCTGATTTTTGCTGCAGACCTGATTTCTTCATAGAATTGTTTCCAGCTCGCTGCAGACCGCAATGCCTGGAGTTGCTTTTGGGTATTTTCTATTTCTGCGTCCTTGATAGTAGCCGGTTCAGGAATATTCACTGCAATCACAGCAATAACCGCATAGTCTCCTGTCCCCAGTGAGATACCTCCCAACAGCGGTTTTTCTTCCTGTGGCCGGCCCAGTCTGAAAGCAGTCCTCAGTACTGCCCTGTTCACTGATACATCAGCGCGTTTGAGTGCGGTAACTTCCTGCCACTCTATCTGCCTGTCTTCACTGATTGTTGCGAATTCTTTTCCGGCCTCCAGATCAGCAATGACTTCCTGACCCAGTTCATAGGCCTGTCCACTTGCCGTAGTAAATTTTATGTCATGAATAATCTCATCCCTGACATCTTCCAATGGGCGCCTTGATGAGGGAACATGTTCCACAACACGCAGAACTGCCAGTTCAGTCTCTGACAATTCCAGGACTTCACTGTTATGCCCGTCTTTCAGAACATCCTCGGAGAAACTGGCTGCAATGACCTTCGGATTAGAAGTCAGTCCCTCGACACCACCCGTTGGGCTGAAGAATTCACTTTCCTCTATCGATAATTCTGTTTCCGCCGCAGTGATTTCAAGTGTGTCCGGATGTTCATAAGCAGTGGTTGCAAGTTGATCAGCAAGATCAAAAAATTGCCGTTCTGCCTGTTCTTTGCGGTAATCATTTTCCACATCTGCATGTGAATTTTCAAAGGTGTTCATGACGCCGCCCTTGATATCCCTCAGTGCCAGGATATGAAACCCGAGTTTTGACTGTACGACATCGCTGATTTCATCCTTTTGCATTGAATAAACAACTTCATCCACCTCTGGCTCCAGTATGCCTCTACCCAGAAAACCATATTCACTGATTGTGAAATCAAAGTCCTTGTTTGCCGTGTAAACCCTGGCTATGTCCGCATATGACTGGCCAGAGCGGATCCGCTCCAGAATTTTATTGGCCTCAGCCCGGGTCGCCTCTTTAATCTCTTCTGTACTGATATCTTCTGCTTTCAAAAGTATCTGGGTAACCTGCCGTTGTTCATCCGTATCGTATTTTGCCTTATTGGCTTCATAGTATGTGCGTAGATCCTCCTCGTCGATATGAACATCTTCGGCAAGTTTATCCAGCGAGAGGGAAATGTATGCAATCCGTACTTGTTCCGGTTTGATATAAAGTTTTGTGTTCTCTTTATAGAATTTTTCTATCTGTTCATCGCTTACTTCAATGGATTCAATGAATTTTTCCGCTGGGATAATGGCGTATGTGACATTCCGTTCCTGATTGGCAAGGCGGGCTGCATATTCTGCCGCCTGTCTGGAGACAAATTCACTCTCGACGACTGCACTCTGTAATTGCTCGGACATCATATCCAGGCGCATCTGCTGTTCGTAGGCTGCCGGCGGCATGCCCAGCATACTGACGGTCCGCTGATAAAATTCCTTGCTGAAACCTTCCTCTCCCTTGAATACATCGATATTTTTTATCGTTTCCCTGACCTGGTCATCACTTGCTGCCAGTTTGATTTTCCTCGTAACCTGATTGAGTAGTTCACTGTCTATCAGCATATCCAGTGCCTGTTGTTTAAGTAATTCCTCATCTGCAGGACCCATAACTCTGTTCCCCAGCATGGCCTGCATCTGTTGACGGTAATTGGCGTATGTCCGTTGAAACTGGTTATATTTGATGTCAGCGTTATTGACTTTGGCGACACTGGGTTCTGTTCCACCTGTGAAATAATAATTTATTCCCCAGAATGCAAAAGGGACAATCAGAACAGCAACGATTGCTATTGCAAGCCAGCCAGTGGTTTTATCGCGAATTGTTTGCAGCATTATTTATAGTTAATTTCTGAAATAAAAAGGGCGTACCGCAACGGCACGCCCATAAATCTCTCAGTTTGGCGGAGTGGACGGGACTCGAACCCGCGACCTCTGCCGTGACAGGGCAGCATTCTAACCAACTGAACTACCACTCCGGGATTTTTTTGGTGGGTGCTGAGGGGTTCGAACCCCCGACATTCGCCTTGTAAGGGCGACGCTCTCCCAACTGAGCTAAGCACCCGCTGGATACGAATGCCCCGGAAAGGGCATAAGCACCCCCAGGAGGCGCGCTAGTTTATGGCATCCTTCAGTGCTTTACCAGCCTTAAATCCCGGAACTTTGGAAGCCTTGATCTTGATTGATTCGCCGGTTCTCGGGTTACGGCCCATTCTTGCAGCCCGTTTGCGGACAGAGAACGTACCGAAACCTACCAAGGTTACTGTGTCGCCCTTTTTCAGGGCTTTTGTTATTGATTCAATCGCAGAATCCAGTGCACGGGAAGCGGAGGCCTTGGAAAGTTCTGCTGAGTCAGCAATTGCATCGATTAATTCAGCTTTATTCATGTGATTATTCCCCTAATTTGGTTGTCCCTAAAAAGTTTCGATTAATGTTACAAAAAAAGATCAAAGTTACAAAAAAGATTAAAGTTACAAAAAAATGGAAATCTAATAAATTAAAACGCGGCAAATTTAGCCCTGGCGCGAGTTTTATACCAATTGGCCATATATACGTCAAGCGGCCCTTTCAATATAATAATTGATAGTGTTATTCAGATCACATTCAAATCACTTTATTAATGTGGTCTAAGCATATCAGTTTTTTGATCTTTATTTACGTCTTCCTGTTGTACTACCTCTGTGGGCTGTTTTTTGCTAGCCAGAGTTTCAGGCATCTTTTGCAATGCAAACTGCAATACTTCGTCGATCCAGCGAACCGGACGTATATCCAGATTCTGTTTTATATTCTTCGGTATCTCGGTCAATTCACGTTCATTTTCAGAGGGTATCAGTACGATTTCTATACCGCCACGTAAAGCGGCGAGTAGCTTTTCTTTCAACCCGCCGATGGGCAACACCTCTCCGCGCAGAGTGATCTCTCCGGTCATGGCCACATTAGAATGTGCCGGAATGCCCGTCAAAGCCGACACCAGCGCAACACACATGGCGACACCCGCACTGGGACCATCCTTGGGTGTAGCACCCTCCGGCACGTGAATATGGAAGTCATGGTCTTTGTAAAAATCAGGACTGATGCCAAGGACTTCGCTGCGGCTGCGGACCACGGTCATGGCCGCCTCAATGGATTCCTTCATCACATCACCCAAATGGCCGGTATGCGTTGCTTTGCCTTTGCCGGAAACAACTGCCGCTTCTATGGTTAACAAATCGCCGCCCACTTCCGTCCAGGCCAGACCGGTAACCTGCCCGACACGATCTTCTGATTCTGCCCGGCCAAAGCGAAAACGTTTCACCCCCAGCAGTTTTTCCAGCCGTAACGGGGTGACTGTGATCCGGCCCTTGCCCGGTTTCAAGAGTATCTGTTTGACCACCTTACGGCAAATATTGGCAATTTCTCTTTCCAGATTACGCACACCAGCTTCACGTGTGTAGTGGCGGATAATTTCGTGTATCGTGGCTTCGGTTATATTAATCTCGTCTGACTTTAACCCATTCTGTTCCATTTGTTTGGGGATCAGATATTTCAAGGCTATATTAACTTTTTCATCTTCCGTATAACCCGACAGCCGGATGACTTCCATACGATCGAGCAAGGGTGCCGGAATATTGAGACTGTTGGCTGTGGTCACAAACATGACTTCTGACAGGTCGTAATCAACCTCCAGATAATGATCATTAAATGAATTGTTCTGTTCAGGGTCAAGCACTTCCAGCAATGCAGAAGCGGGGTCACCACGAAAATCCATGGCCATCTTGTCAACTTCATCCAGAAGGAACAGTGGATTCTTTTTCTCCACCTTGGCCATGCTTTGAATGATTTTGCCCGGCATGGAACCGATATATGTCCGGCGGTGACCGCGTATTTCCGCTTCATCACGTATACCACCCAATGACATACGCACAAACTTGCGGTTAGTGGCCCTGGCGATAGAACGGCCCAGTGATGTCTTGCCTACACCCGGAGGACCGATGAGACACAGGATCGGGCCTTTTAATTTGCGCACACGATGTTGTACAGCCAGATATTCAAGGATGCGTTCCTTGACCTTCTCCAGACCATAATGATCTTCATCCAATATTTTCGCAGCCTTTTCCAGGCCGCGGCTGATCTTGCTGCGGCTGCTCCAGGGGACATTCACCAGCCAATCGATATAATTTCTGACCACGGTGGCCTCCGCGGCCATGGGTGACATCAGACGTAGCTTGTTCAATTCAGATTCTGCCTTGGCCCTGGCCTCCTTGGGCATACCGGCCTTTTCGATCTTCTTGGTCAGTTCCTCGATCTCATTCGGCACATCATCCATATCGCCCAGTTCTTTCTGGATGGCTTTCATCTGCTCATTCAGGTAATACTCGCGCTGGCTTTTTTCCATTTGCGATTTGACCCGGCCACGGATGCGTTTTTCAACTTGTAACAGATCAATCTCCGATTCCATCAGACTGATAATATGTTCCAGTCTTTCATTGATATTGACCAGTTCCAGTATGCGTTGCTTCTCATCAATCCTGATGGCCATATGGGCAGCGACAGTATCTGCCAGACGGCTGGCATCATCGATACCGGCCAGTGAAGAAATGATCTCGGGCGGGACTTTTTTATTGAGCTTTACATATTGTTCAAACTGGTTTACGGCCGACCGGCACAAGACATCCAGTTCACGGTCATCCTGATAATTGGACTCCACTAATTCTGCAGCAGCCGAAAAAAATGTGTCTGTTTCTATAAACCTGTTTACTCTGGCACGGGATGAACCCTCTACCAGTACCTTGATTGTGCCGTCAGGTAATTTCAGCAATTGCAGAATATTTGCCAGGGTCCCGACAGAATAGATATCACCCAGACCGGGTTCATCGTCAGCCGCACTTTTCTGGGCAACCAATAATATTTGCTTGTTGCTGTCCATGGCCTTTTCCAGCGCCTTGATGGATTTTTCACGGCCTACAAACAGCGGGATCACCATATGCGGGTATACCACCACATCTCTGAGTGGCAGGGCTGGATAAATCATTTCTTCCGTGTTTGCTGGTGTGGAATTGTCTTCTGGCATCTGGACCTCACTGCGTCAGTTAGTGGGTGATGTAAATCATATTGGGGTAGCAGGTCCCGGATTCAAGTCCTGAACAAGCAACTGCTTCCCAGCAAGGTGTACTACATCTTCGACTGAACCGGAAGTTAATATCGGCCTCGGATAACGGATTAATCAATCAGGTGCGGCCTTCTGCATGTCCTTGCCTTCATAGATCAAGAGCGGCTTGGACTCACCATTAATCACGGCCTCATCCACAACAATCTTGGAAATTTTATCCAGGGATGGCAGATCATACATGGTATCCAGCAATACACTTTCCATGATCGAACGCAGGCCGCGGGCACCGGTTTTGCGTTCCATGGATTTACACGCCACAGCCCGCAGGGCATCCTCGCGGAATTCAATATGCGTGCCTTCCATCTCAAATAATCTTGCGTATTGCTTGGTCAGCGCGTTTCTGGGTTCCACCAGTATCTTGACCAGTTGTGCCTCGTCCAGCTCATCCAGGGTTGCCACTACCGGTAACCGTCCGACAAATTCCGGAATTAATCCATATTTGATTAAATCCTCCGGTTCTACTGTCTGTAGCAACTGGCTCATGCTCTTCTTGTCATGGATACTCTTGACCTCGGCAGAAAAGCCGATACCACTCTTTTCAGAGCGTTCACGGATTATCTTGTCGAGCCCGGCAAAAGCGCCACCACAGATAAACAGAATATTGGTTGTGTTGACCTGGAGAAATTCCTGCTGCGGGTGTTTGCGGCCGCCTTGTGGAGGTACTGAAGCGACAGTGCCTTCAATCAGTTTCAACAGGGCCTGTTGCACACCCTCACCTGAGACATCACGGGTGATGGACGGGTTATCAGACTTGCGCGAGATCTTGTCAATCTCATCGATATACACGATCCCGGTTTGCGCTTTTTCCACATCGTAGTCGCACTTCTGCAACAGTTTCTGGATGATGTTTTCCACATCTTCACCGACATAACCTGCTTCCGTCAGTGTCGTGGCATCAGCGATAGTGAAGGGCACGTTGAGCAGGCGTGCCATTGTTTCTGCCAAGAGGGTCTTGCCACTGCCGGTCGGGCCTATCAACAGGACGTTGCTCTTGGCCAGTTCGACATCAGATTTTTTGATGCTCTGGTCAAGACGTTTGTAATGGTTGTAGACAGCCACCGACAATATCTTTTTCGCCAGATCCTGACCAACGACATATTCGTCCAGGATTTTTCTGATCTCATGCGGGGTTGGCAGTGAACTGCCACTTCCTCCTGAGGGTTTCTCCTGTACCTCTTCACGGATGATGTCATTGCAGAGTTCAACACACTCATCGCAGATAAAGACCGAGGGACCTGCAATCAGTTTGCGTACTTCATGCTGGCTCTTGCCACAAAATGAGCAGTACAGCAAACGGTCGCCGTCGCTGTTTTTGCCCTGTTTGTTATCACTCATAAACCACCTCTGTCTAATGTGAGTTTATTTTGCTTTGGATAGAGCATCCGGTATTTTATTCCGTTGAGTCAATACTGAATCAATCAATCCATAGTCCCTGGCCTCTTCCGAACTCAGAAAATGATCCCGCTCCGTGTCTTGTTGTATTTTTTCCAGCGGCTGGCCGGTATGTAAAGATAATATCTGGTTCAGGCGCTCGCGGGCTTTCAGTATTTCCCTGGCATGTATATCAATATCACTGGCCTGACCCTGAAAACCGCCTAATGGCTGATGTATCATCACACGTGAATGCGGCAGGCAGAAACGTTTGCCCTTTGCGCCTCCGGCCAGCAGCAACGCACCCATACTCGCAGCCTGGCCAACACACATGGTACTCACATCCGGTTTGATGAACTGTATGGTATCGTATATTGCCAATCCGGAAGAAACGGAACCACCCGGAGAATTTATATAGAGGTGGATGTCTTTGTCCGGGTTTTCCGATTCCAGAAACAATAACTGGGCAATGATCAGGTTGGCCACATTATCCTCAACTGGCCCCACCAGAAATACCACACGCTCTTTCAGCAGCCGGGAATAGATATCGTAGGCACGCTCCCCGCGGGAAGTCTGCTCGACCACCATTGGTACCAGATTCAATGCCTGTATTTCATTGTTTTTCATATAGTTTATATTCAAACCTCAAGTTGATTGTCTAGATATTTTCAGTCTGCCCTTTATTCATCAGATCGTCAAATAACAATTCTTTTTCCGTTACCTTGCCCCTGGACAAGATCCAAGCGACGACTTCATCTTCCAGCGCCATTGCCTCCACTTCAGCTACCCGGTTTGAATCACTGTAATACCAGTTCACCACTTCATTCGGGTCTTCGTAACCCTGGGCCACTATTTCAATCATTTTTCGTACCTTGGCAGGTTCGACCTTGATCTGCTGAGTCCTGACAATATCGGTAATAATCAGCTGCAAGGTCACTTTTTTCCCGGCCTGTGTGGTCAATGCCGCTGTTTCAGCCTCATCATCGTGATGATGCCCCACATCGACCCCCCGCATCTGCAGGCTCTTGTGAAACTGTTCACTCAACCGTATCGCTTCCTGTTTAATCAGCGATTTGGGCACTTCTATCTTGTTGGCACGATACAAGGCATCCAGCACCACATTCTTTGACCGGGCCAGAACGGCTTGTTCCACCTCACGTTCCATGGTGCGGCGTATTTCTGCCTTGAATGCCTCCAGACCACCGTCTTTCACCCCCATGCTGGTAAATAACTCGTCATTTAATTCCGGTAACACCGGTTCATTGACCGCTTTCACAGTCACTTCGAACTTCACCGGTTTCCCGGCAAGTTCCTGCTTGGGATATTCTGCAGGGAAATTCAAATCCAGTGTGACTTGTTCACCCGCCTGCTTGCCTATCAACCCTGCCTCAAAACCTGAAATGAAACGTCCGGAACCCAGTTCGATTTTGAAATCCTTACCAGTCCCCCCCTCAAATTTATTACCCTCCACGGCGCCTTCGTAATCTATCGTCAGGATGTCGCCGTCTTGGGCTGGCCGCGCCACGGCCTGTGATGTCCTGTGCTGTTTACGGATGACTTCTATCATCTTCTCCACATCTTTAGCACTGACGTTACACACCGGTTTTTCAACCATTAACTCTTCAATCGGTGCAAGTGTTATATCTGGAAAAATTTCAAAGGTTGCGGTGTATTTCAGCCCCTGCCCCTGTTCGGCATCCATAGGATCTATGGTTGGCCTGCTGGCCGGACGTAGTTTCTCCTGGGCAAGGGCCTCATAGAAACTGGACTGCACTACCTCACCGATGACTTCCTGCCGGACCCTGGAACCATAATGTTGCTCGACCACCTTGATAGGCGCTTTGCCGGGCCTGAAACCCTGGATTTTCGATGTACGGGAGATCGATTGCAGACGGGTCTGCACTGCGGTCGCAATCTTGTCCTCAGGAACTGAAATACGGACTTTTCTCTCCAATGGGCCGGTATTTTCAACAGAAACCTGCATGCTATTTCCTCGCACTTAATCTGAATGAATTATAACTCTTGTACTCAACAAATTTTGATAATACTGCACAGATGTATTGCTTGTAACCTTTATGGTGCGAAAGGAGAGACTCGAACTCTCACGGGTTTCCCCACTGGCACCTAAAA
Source organism: Gammaproteobacteria bacterium RIFCSPLOWO2_12_47_11 (assembly GCA_001801885.1). GTDB lineage: Bacteria > Pseudomonadota > Gammaproteobacteria > Eutrophobiales > Eutrophobiaceae > 2-02-FULL-47-50. Next base: position 2,425 of record MGYU01000066.1, on the reverse strand, counting down.
CCAGCGCGTCTACCAATTCCGCCACTTTCGCTGCAATTGGACTCAAATCCAGGGTTTTTGTGGCAACGCATTATAAATGCACGGGTATGCTTTGTAACCCATTAATAAAGGTGACGGTGACTGGTGTCGTGTGGTTGTTACGCGGGTAAATTGACAGACAATGCGCGTGTCGGGCCGCTCGGGACAGGCTGACTTGATACTTCAGATCAGAAACATTCCTCGCCAAACTCCTTGCATGTCCGTCTGCAATCGCGGGCCCCTGTACGTGGATTGGTCATGCAGTCCTCACCCCATTTTTTGCATACATTCAGACATTGCTTGTCTTTCTTGTCTTGATCTTCCCCGGGGATAATCAGGCTGCCGGATTCCGGTTCGGATTTTTCATTCTGGGAGGCCCCGGCCAGTAGCAATACCGGATGGATGGCAGGACGGTGTTGTTGGTCATTTACATCGGTAACCATGTTGAAAGTATTGTCTGAAAACGTGGCTGAAAATACCGGAACAGAGCAGAGGTAAAGTATCAGTCCGATTATTGAAATGCGCATAAATAATTCCCGGGATTAATGTACGTGTAGTCTATTAGACCCTAAAAACAAATATTGTTCATCATTCTGCCGGGCATATTTAAAACTGTCCTAAATGCAGAATATTGCCGTTATTAGTGATCAATTTCCCCATGTGCCCCACGGGAGGAAGGGTGAATGAGGCTATATTCAAGAATTAAATCACCATGCCGAAATCCCGGAAGCAAAGGAGGATAATTTTGACGCCGGCTCGGCACAGGAAGGGCAGCCTATTTCAGGCTTCTATGCCAGGCTCATGCTGATTGTACTGAACGCTGTAGTATTTTTATTCGTGATGAAGAAATTACAATAACCTGACTTTAAATTCGGGACCGGTTTACAGGAGAGGTGGCTTACTACCTGGAATTAACCGGAGTATTGAGAAACGTATCGAAAACACTGATAAAACCAGTAACGACATTAAGTATGGACTGCCGGGATTATCGTTGTTGCTATAATTGGCAGGATCTTATAGGTTGGGTTAATACGTGGTTAATAATTAACAAAATAAGGTTATGATGAGGGTCTAGAGGGGGACAAGAAAGTGAACGACTCGAATAAAATGAATGCACTTAAAAAATTCGGTGGTTGGGGGAGAATGGTAATTTTCACCGGGGTCATTATTACCATCCCATTGTTTGTATTACTCGGCGCTGCAATTTACGGGTTCATTATGGATCGACCCGGGGCCTTTGCGGGTATTTTATGGACATTAATTATTATACTGGTTTTTTGGGCAATTACCTGGGTGGGGCTCTGGATGGTTTCCGATACTGGGAATCAAAACATTATGCAGTCAGATTTAGTCAACAGGCTCAATGAACTGGAACGGGAAAATGAACGTTTGCAAAAGCTGGTAACTGAATTATCACAGAAAAAGTAGTTACAGAATGATTCCAGATAATATATTACTAAAACTAATAGAGAAGCCTAAACACAGATAACACCTGTAACACTCCAAAAAACGCCAACCCAGAATCATATTCAGGAAGGGGTTGGCTGATAATTAACCTATTGATTTAATTGGTGGGCCGTGTAGGGGTCGACAAATCTGACGGGATCAGATTTGGACGGCTAAAAGCCGCCCGCAGGGTGGAGACCAGGGATGGTCTCCATCAGCCTGCGACCTGGGCAAACCGGAGGTTTGCTATTCAGATCTTCCAGGAATATTAATTTGATCAATATTGGTGGGCCGTGTAGGGGTCGACAAATCTGACCGGATCAGATTTGGACGGCTAAAAGCCGCCCGCAGGGTGAAGACCAGGGATGGTCTTCATCAGCCTACGACCTGGGCAAACCGGAGGTTTGCTGATCAGATGTATTTAACTGAATTGAATCAATCAAAATTGGTGGGCCGTGTAGGGGTCGAACCTACGACCTTGGGATTAAGAGCCGCTACCCTTCCTTTTTGCGTCAATTTGCGTATCTTTGAAATCGTTTTATAAATCAAGCGTTACGAGGATTTTTTAACGATGCCGTGTTTGAAAGAATTGTCCCGTTTTTGCACAAATTTGAACCCAAGTGTCTACTTTTTGTCTACTTTCGCGACCTTGGGATCTTTTTGGGATTTGTAGACAGGGAAATATGAAAATCACGAAAACCAGTTTAGAACGGATCACCCTGCCTGCAACAGCGAATGGCAAACCCTCGATTCAATTTTTCCGCGATGATGAATTAACCGGCTTTGGGTTGCGCGTCTCCTCCAGTGGATCCAAAGCCTTTTTTGTCGAAAAACGCGTGCACGGGAAAGTCCGGCGCGTGACCTTGGGCCAGTACCCGCTCATGACCTGCGAGCAAGCCCGTATCAAAGCCTTAGCGCAATTAAGTGACATGGCCCAGGGCATTGATCCCATCGAAAAAAA
>MGYU01000065.1 GCA_001801885.1 Gammaproteobacteria bacterium RIFCSPLOWO2_12_47_11 | reverse complement strand
TTCGGATCAAATTCCCAGGAGCCGATATAAAAGGTCTTGTCGCGTTTTTCAGCCGGCAGCAGCAACTGGTACAGGTTTGGAACAGAACCATTATGTAGATAAGGCCCGCCGGTCCAGATACCATTTAATGGTCTTGCCTTGTATGCCAGTAAAGCCTGTTCCGAGGTTTCCGTGCCATGTTCCATGATCTTTCCATCAAGATTTTTCGGGGGATGAATTTCTTCCCCATGCCCGAGTTTTCTGGCGTCCCTTCTGGCCAGCAACACCTGCAGTGGATTGTTTTTTAATACACCCACCATGACGTTATTGACAATATAAAGTGCGGGCGCTACTTCCGCCAGAATGTCCCCTTTTTGATAAAACCTCGGCTGGCCTTCAAAAATACCACTCCGGCCTTGATGTTCCAGTGCATTTCTGGCCATCAGTGGATCGGTATTAATTTTGGACAGACTGCTCATGCGCACAGTAATCCTGCGATTCGGATCAGTCCGGGCTATGTCCTCATGGCAACTGGCGCAATATTTTGCATAGAGCGGTTTGCCGGCCTTTGCCTTTGCCTGGTCAATCGGCGGCAAGTCTTCCGGCCATAAGGGAGAATGCAACCTGGCCACCAGCATCTCGAGTTTACGCAGGTTGCGGGTCTGGATGGAGGACTCATAACCGCCATCAAAATAGAACAACCATTGCTTCGGCGTGGTCTGGACCTGACCGAATACGCCGATCACTTCGCCCACATTCCTGGCCAATGCCCCGGCATTGGAATTGGCCTGGGAACCGTTCCATTCCACATAATCATGTTGTGGGGTGTCCCACATATAAGGATAACTGGTCGGTGCATTGGGGGAGTTGAAGTTATCCTTGCCCCCGGCGAGATATAATCCCTTGTTCAGAATGGCGCCAAACGCATCCAGCCGCGAATAGCCATAGGCAACCTCGGTATGATTACGCCGGTTATAGTCCGAAAGCAACGCATACTCTTTTTCAATCATGGACTTGAGTAAAGTGCTCTCATCTCCTGCTGCATTATCACCCAACACCCGCTGGACAAAACGGATAAATGTCCCAGGATCATTCAGGGTACGGGCCAATGCCTGTTCTATATCCTCGCGGAATTTGGTGAAATCCGCCATGGCCTGGCCACCATCGATACGGATAAATTTATCACCATATTTGATTTGTTGTGTGTGGCACGCGGCACAGGTAAATCCAAGTTGGCCATCATTAATGGTGAATCCTACCGGCAGGCCGTCCGGATTGTCTTTTGAAGCCGGAACGGGGATATAACCATAGCGCAGCATGTTTTCCGGACTTCGAAACAGGATGTTGCCATCGCCATATTCAAGGTTGGCGAAAATTTCATAATCCATGAAGCGCGATCCCTGATCCGTGAAATAGAAATACTGGCGGTCTTTTTCAGTCCAGTTCTGCTCCAGATAGACGATCTTGCCGGGGTTCAACGCATCGGGATCGACCAATACATTATCAGTTGCTGACACCGGCAAGGTGAATATAAAGACAAGCACCGGGATCAGATAATGGTGATTTATATATTTAATCATGACCTTCAACTGCCGGTTAGTCTCTGGACAATAATTCATTTAACAAATTATCCTGGAAATTCGGGTTGGATGTCAGGCTGTTATGCTTCTCACACAGAAATACAGCGTGATGCAACGGGAAAAAACTGTATTTATGCCGGGCTATACTCGGATCCAGTACATCCCGGCCCAGCAGTGAGGCCTTGGTCACCGAACCATCGCCCGGTTCCAGCAAGAGCGCATCGTAATCTATGCCCGGAACCGGCTGGCTGATTTCCTGCGGATACATTCTTATCAAGGATTCACCGTTAGCTTCTTCAACCAGTATCCTGGCCGGGGTCAGATGGCAGGCACCACCAAACACAACCAGTTTGGGATGTCCCGCAGGCAAGGGAACTGTCAGCGACCAGACAAACCGCCGTGCCCGCTCCAGACGTTTTTCGAAATAGTCTTCAAGCACAGAAAGATATTCATCGGCTGCCTGCGGGTTAGTAAATCGGCCTCGGATCCGATCCCTGGACCTGGGATCAAATATTGACCACTGGAACCGGCGCCAGATATTGACATCGAACAGATCGCGATCCAGCATCTTGCCCTCACTGGTGATGATCCAGTTATTCAAAGGGTGCGGGAATAACTGGAACAGGCTGGGCATGGTGGCCATGGTCTCGGTATGCACCTTTTCCTTGCCGCCAATCTCGATACCTTCAATAAACAGATTCAGTATCTTGATCGAACCGAGGTTAGGCGTACCCAGCAATATCACCCGGCGCACCCTTTCCCCGCCGTACAGATTGACCGGAAAATCATTACTGTTCAGGACATCTTCCCGGCCATAACGGATATAGTAACGGGTGATGAGGCCGCCCATGCTGTGGGCCACGATATCCACTTTCAGGCCGGGTTCGTCATAATCCACCCGGATCTGGTCAATAAAATCAGCGAGTTTTCTGGCAGTAATGACGTTGTCCTGGCGCCAGTCATAGTAGAAGATGTAATAATTTTTCCGTTTCCTGTCAGCCTGTTCGCCCACGGTAGCGAGTTGATATTCACCGGCATCGTGCAGGGTGCGGACTATCTTGCCGTAAAAATCCTTGCCGACAGCGGCATCCGCCACTTCGAATGCCTCTATGTTGTCCGGAACAGGTTCCAGTGTGTCCGGGTCGATATCCAGGGCAAGATCAGAATAATCACTGGTTGCAATACGCGTCAGTGAGCCAATCCAGATTTCTTCACCGGTCGTCTTGTCCCTGAGCTTGCTGCCCATGACCCCATGAATGAATACCACGGGAGGCTGGTCTTCCACGGCCATGCTTTGCATATAAAGCCGATGTAAATCAGGCGTCTGGGTTTTTTTTGTGTATTGAATGCCGGCGTAGAACGCGACCGCAATTAACAAGGAGGCAAAAAATATCCGGTAGAACAGGAGTCGTTTATAAAGGGTGAATTTCATTTTAAGGTCTTATTTGCCCGGTTATTCCTTAGATGATAATTCCGGGAAATGTTACATCACCAGTATTTACCATAATCATCAATAAATATAGCGACTGTGACTGTAACAAGAAGAACAAGACTGGAATATTGCGATATGAAAGAGACATTAAGCGCCTTTATTAATTTGGCGGAGAGGGGCGAAGCGGTGAAAGAAAAAGGTCCTGTGGACCTTTTCCCCGCTGAGCACCACAACAAGGATGTTGTGGCCGGCACACTGTACCATGGACGGTTAAAATAGAGGGGTGGGATTTACAAAATACCTCCATGTATTTTGCCCTGCGGGTCAGCGTCGCTATGCTCCGCTGTTCAAAATCGCTCGACATTATGTTCCCGACATTGTCTACCACCTACATCCATGTAGGCGTCCCGGTGATTTTGTGACAATTTCATCTGGAATGAAATTGGACATCGCATCGCGATGCCCGCAGGGTGACAAATCAGCAGGAAAGCTGATTTGCACAAGCGTCTGCTTGCCAACGGCGAGGGACAGGGAATGTCCCGAGTGAAAACCATGGATGGTTTTCATCAGCCTGTTGGCTCATTCACCCACACTCCCAAATTAATAAAGAGGCTTTTTGCCTCTTTATTAATTTGGCGGAGAGGGTGGGATTTGAACCCACGAATGGATCGCTCCATTGCCGGTTTTCAAGACCGGTGCATTCAACCGCTCTGCCACCTCTCCGGAAAATCAGTTACAAGTTACAAGTGAAAAGTAACAAGTAATTAAACTTAATTCCCTCCCTCTTGGATGGGGGAGGGTTAGAACCTGCCCCGTACTTGATACGGGGGTGGGGGTGAAAAACAAATTTCCTCCTCCCTTTCATCCCCTCGACAACCTGTTCCAGACGTTGTTCTACCATCTACATCCATGTAGGCGTCCCACCAATGGAGGAGTATAAATTTATTGCAGTTCAAGTAACAAATGAAATGTTACAAGAAGGGGCGCAAGCATACCCGATTGTAACCCTTGCGCAAAGAATTGGCAGGTCACTGACAATGCATGGAAAATCGTATAGTTAGTGGAGAACTTCACTTGAATTATTCCGTCATAGTCCTATATTAGTGACTAAATTTAATTAATCGGAGGTTATACATCATGAGTCAGCATCAATATGCCGTTGCCCGGCCAGCTGAATCCTTACTCGCTGCCAACAAGCTGATCCGGAACACTTATATGTTGCTATCCATGACACTGTTGTTCAGTGCGGTTACGGCCGGTATTTCCATTGCTACAAATATGCCTTTTTTGGGGCCAGTGGTGACCCTGGGGGGCTACTTTGGTTTGCTGTTTTTAACCTCATATCTTAGAAACAGCGCCTGGGGTCTGCTCTCGGTCTTTGCCCTGACCGGATTTATGGGTCTGACACTGGGACCGATGATTAACGCTTATCTCACTTTCTATTCCAATGGAGCCCAACTGGTTATGTTGGCCCTGGGTAGCTCCGGCGCGATCTTCCTGGGTCTTTCTGCCTATGCCCTGACAACCCGCAAGAACTTCAGTTTCATGGGGGGTTATCTGATGGTAGGTATACTGACCGCGTTCCTGGCCGGTATCGGCGCCCTGATCTTCAGCATTCCGGCCTTGTCTCTGGCAGTCTCCGCAGTATTTGTCATGCTGATGTCCGGACTGATACTGTACCAGACCAGCGAGATGGTCCATGGCGGTGAAACCAACTACATCATGGCCACAATAACGTTGTATGTTTCGCTCTATAATCTTTTTACCAGCCTGCTCCATCTGCTCGGGGCCTTTGCCGGTGAAGATTAAGTCAGCAACTACGGATAAGCTAGACTGCAACCGTTTTCCAAGATTATTCATTCACCCCGCTCTGTGCGGGGTTTTTTGTTGCGCTTGCCGATCTGTTTCAGACAGGTAAAATACGCACCTCTTGATGGCTTTTGTTAACATTTAGAACAAACAGGTTAGCAATAGAGGGGATACGCAGGTACAAGATATGCAATCCCGTAAGGTATTGAAAAAAGTTCTGGTTTAACGCTGGTGTACGTCATAGTGCACCGGTCTTGAAAACCGCCAGATATAAAAGGATTTATCTGTATATAAGCAATTACATAAGTTAACAAATATATAGTTTTGCTAACAAGTGGTGGCTTGTTGCCAGTAGGTTCTGATGCTAGCATCCGCACTTATTTGGGTCGCTATATTGGACAAATACACAGATTTGAATGAAGTATAGTGGAGAGAATAATAATGAGAATAGGTATCCCGAAAGAGATTTTTTCTGGGGAAAGACGCGTCGCAACCACTCCTGAGGTCGCGGAGCAGTTACACAAACTGGGTTTCACAATCGCTGTTGAAGCCGGTGCCGGAGAGTCAGCCAATTTTTCAGACGATGCCTATCGTGAAGCCGGTGCTGAAATAATCCAGGACACAAAATCTATCTGGTCTGCATCCGATATCATACTGAAAGTAAGAGCACCTGTAACAAACTCTGATCTCGGTGTAGATGAAACCCAGTTACTCCATGAAGGGCAGACATTAATCAGCTTTATCTGGCCCGCCCAGAACAAGAACCTGATGGACCGCCTGGCAGCCAAAAAGGTCAACGTACTCGCCATGGACAGTGTGCCACGTATTTCCCGCGCGCAGAAACTTGATGCCCTGAGTTCAATGGCCAACATTGCCGGTTATCGTGCCGTTATAGAAGCCGCACAACATTTTGGCCGGTTCTTCACCGGGCAAATTACCGCGGCCGGAAAAATCCCGCCAGCCAAGGTCATGATTATCGGTGCAGGTGTTGCAGGTCTTTCTGCCATCGGTACAGCAAAAAGTCTGGGGGCTATCGTACGTGCCTTTGATACCCGTCCGGAAGTGAAAGAACAGGTAGAAAGCATGAACGCTGAATTCCTCGAACTCGATTTCAAGGAGGAAGGCAGCGGTGTAGGCGGTTATGCCAAGGTAATGAGCAAGGAGTTCATCAAGGCCGAAATGGAACTGTTTGCCCGTCAGGCAATGGAAGTCGATATCATTATTACAACCGCCCTTATTCCGGGAAAACCTGCGCCGGAACTTATCACTGAATCCATGGTTAAGACGATGCAGTATGGAAGTGTCATCGTTGATATGGCTGCTGAACAAGGAGGCAACTGCGCGCTGACTGAAGCAGGCAAGGTTGTGGTCAAGGAAGGTGTAACAATTATTGGTTATACGGACTTGCCAAGCAGGTTACCCACGCAGTCCAGTCAACTCTATGCAACGAATATACGTCATTTGCTGGCGGATATGACGCCAGAGAAAAATGGTGAAATAACGATTGATATGGAAGATGAAGTAATACGGGGAACGACCGTAATCAAGGCAGGTGAAATCACCTGGCCGCCACCGGCACCCAAATTATCGGCAGCGCCACCTGCAAAAACGGTTGCAGAAGAAAAACCAAGAGCCATTAAGGAAAAGAAAAAACCGCTTCTCTCTCCCGCCGCCAGTGCTGTTCTGACGGTCCTGATCGGGGGACTCTGTTTTTATGGAATCGGAATAAGCGCACCGTCAACATTTATGCAACATTTTACGGTTTTCGTATTGGCCTGCTTCGTCGGCTACATGGTCATCTGGAATGTGACGCCGGCGTTGCATACCCCGTTGATGAGTGTAACCAATGCTATCAGCAGCATTATTGTTATTGGTGCGCTTATTCAGGTCTCAACCTCGAACACGCTGCTTGCCGGGATTGCAGCTTTCGGGATATTAATCACCAGTATTAATATCTTCGGTGGATTTGCTGTTACCCAGCGCATGTTGCAGATGTTCAGGAGATAGGGGGATTACCATGCCAGTAGGACTAGTCACAGTATCATATATCGGTTCCATCATTCTGTTTATCCTGGCCCTCGGAGGACTGAGCAACCCGGAAACTTCACGTCGTGGTAATGCATACGGGATAACCGGCATGACCATTGCTGTACTGGCGACCGTGTTCGGTCCACAGGTTGATGTCTATGTGATCATCATCATCTGCATGCTTATCGGCGGTACCATCGGTTTTATCCTCGCACTGAAGGTACAGATGACACAGATGCCGGAACTGGTTGCTATCCTGCACAGCCTGGTAGGTATGGCCGCCGTTCTCGTTGGTTATGTGAACTTCATGGATCCTCATGCCGCCGCACAATTCAGTGGTGCGGAAAAAACCATCCATGACATCGAGATTTACATTGGCGTGTTAATCGGTGCTGTCACCTTTACCGGTTCAGTCATCGCCTTCGGCAAACTCAGCGGCAAGATTGGTGGTGCGCCAATGCTTTTACCTGCACGTCACTGGCTGAACCTTGGATTACTTATCGCTGCTATCTGGTATGGCATTCAGTTCGTCAATGCTTCTGATATCGACAGCGGGATGCTACCACTTATGATTATGACGGGCATTGCATTTGCGTTCGGCATACACATGGTCATGGCCATTGGTGGTGCTGACATGCCGGTGGTTATATCCATGTTGAACAGTTATTCCGGGTGGGCTGCCGCGGCAACCGGTTTCATGCTGAGCAATGATCTCCTGATTGTAGTAGGTGCCCTGGTCGGTAGCAGTGGTGCCATTCTGAGTTACATCATGTGCCGTGCCATGAACAGGAACTTTATCGCAGTGATTGCAGGTGGTTTTGGTACAGAATCTGCCGGCACCGCGGGATTGACAAGTGATCAGGGCGAAGTCATCGCTGTCGATACAGAGGAAGTTGCCAACCTGTTGCTTGATGCCAAGGAAATTATGATTATCCCCGGTTATGGGATGGCGGTAGCACAGGCACAACACACGGTTTATGAAATCACCAAGACATTACGTGATAAGGGTATTAATGTCCGTTTTGGTATACACCCGGTTGCGGGCCGTATGCCGGGACATATGAATGTATTATTGGCAGAAGCCCACGTGCCTTACGACATTGTCTTTGAGATGGACGAGGTCAATGAAGACTTTCCCGATGTCGACGTCTCGGTGATTATCGGGGCCAATGATATTGTTAACCCATCTGCACAGGATGATCCAAACAGCCCGATCGCCGGCATGCCGGTGCTGGAATGCTGGAAAGGTAAAACGACTATCGTATTAAAGCGCAGCATGGCAACAGGCTATGCCGGTATACAAAATCCGTTGTTCTTCAAGGAAAATACACGTATGTATTTCGGCGATGCGAAGGAAAGCCTGGATGCGGTACTGAAAATAATTTCGGCATAAGCAGAATTTACCCCCTGCGTTTTGTCAGGAGGTACTCAATCAATAATATCAATTCCACCCATCCAGGAACGTAATTGTTCCGGGATATGTATTCGCCCTTCCCTGTCCTGAAAATTTTCCATAATCGCAACCAGGGTGCGCCCCACTGCGAGTCCCGACCCATTCAGGGTGTGCAGTAATTCCGGCTTGCCGGTTTCAGGGTTGCGCCAGCGTGCTTTCATGCGGCGCGCCTGGAAATCCTCAAAATTACTGCATGAGGAGATCTCGCGGTATTTCTGCTGCCCGGGCAACCAGACTTCGAGATCATAGGTCTTGGCAGAAGAGAAGCCAAGATCAGCACTACACAGAGCCACGACACGATACGGCAGAGCAAGTTTCTGTAATATCGCCTCAGCATGCCCCGTAAGTTCTTCCAGTGCCTGATAGGAATCCTGCGGTTTGACCAGTTGTACCAGTTCCACTTTTTCAAACTGATGCTGGCGGATCATGCCGCGCGTGTCCTTGCCATAGGAGCCGGCTTCACTGCGGAAACACGGACTGTGACAGACATATTTCAACGGCATTTTTCCCGATGGAATGATCTGATCACGGGCCAGGTTTGTGACCGGCACTTCCGCAGTTGGTATCAGAAACATCTCAGTTTTTACATATTGCCTGATAATTTCTTTGGTTTTTTCAAAATCCGGGTTGTCTGTAAATATATTTAGATAATCAAATATGCCTCCATGACTAACGCCAAATAAATCTTCTTTAAACTTAGGCAATTGTCCCGTGCCACGCATACTCTCTGCATTAACCATGTAGGGTACATTGACTTCGGTGTAGCCATGTTCCTGGGTATGGATATCCAGCATGAACTGGATCAATGCCCGGTGCAGCCTGGCAATGGCGCCACTCATCACCACAAAACGTGATGCCGTGATGCGGGTGGCCGCTTCAAAATCAATCAGACCTAATGCTTCACCCAGATCAACATGATCTCTGGGCTCAAAATCAAACTTGGGCAAATCGCCCCATCTGCGGATTTCCCTGTTGTCCGCTTCCGATGTGCCTTCCGGTACGGATGCATGCGGAATATTGGGCGTGCTCATCAGGATAAAATTTAGTTCTTCCTGAATCTGTTCGAGCTCTGCTTCGCTGGCCTTGAGCCGGTCACCCAGATCACCCACCTGTTTGAGTAAAGACTCTACATCCCCACCCTGCGCCTTGACCTTGCCAATCTCTTTCGAACGCGCATTGCGTTCCTGCTGAAGTTCTTGTGTTGTGATTTGTACCTGTTTGCGTCTCGATTCCAGTTCTGTGATAACTTCCGTATCGAGCTTGTAGCCGCGCTTGCTCAACCCATTGATAACAAAATCGAGATTGGTACGTAACAGGTGTGGATCCAGCATATATAAAACTCACCGTTGATTATTATTGATATTAATATCCAGAACATCCTCGGAGTGTACTGGCATAAACCATTTTTGCGCGATAAATGTGGGAATAACCGCGGATGCAACTACCACACCCACCAGTATTGAATACTGTACCTGATCGATATACCCGGCATTCAATCCAAATACACTGGAAATAGTGCCAAATGTCAATCCGGTACTCATCAGCAAGGTAGTATACATACCACCACCTGACAGGTACCGTTTCGCAAAAAAATACACTCCAATAAATTTGGTTACCATTTTTAACACAAAAAAGACAAGAAATAATCCAAACGCAGAATAAATCAGTGCAAATGAAATTTTCATGCCGCCTACGATAAAAAACAGTGGTGTAATGACGGCGTATGCCACCGTGCGCAACCGGTTTCGTAATTCTCTCGTCTGCGACGTTTCACTGAAATGTTTCGACATAAGAAGTCCCAGAAGGAAAGCTGGCAATACAGCGTGTCCATCTCCAAGATTTGCAAAGTAAATAAAGGCCAATAATAACAGAAATACGTATTTGATTTCAGGTTCTATTACCTTGTTTTTTAATATCGGATTTTCAAAGACTCGATGTGAAAATCCTGCAGCAAATACAATTATGATTACTGAAACCAACATAAACAATCCTGTGTACCATGATGGTTTGATAAAAACAATGCTCAAGGCAAGCGCTGTCCCCATATCCGTGATAAATGTTGCAGCCATTAAAATTTTCCCGAGTTCTGTTCGATTTAACCCTGTTTCTACAAGCACTGCATAAACTACTGCAAGGGATGTGGTTGACAGGGCTATTCCTGCAATCAGGGAGGAATTGATATCCCAATTAATGGCATAGTGGGCGAATAAAAAGACCCCCGTGAAAGGCAGCAAAAATGATAATGCACCTATAATAAAACTTTCCTTGAATTTTTCCCTCATAAGCCGGGTGTCTATTTCTGTTCCAGCCAGATAAGTCAAAAGTATGCCGCCAAAAGTGGCCATGTATAACATCCATTCTTCAGTCTGAAGACCCAGGTTACCTGCAATCGCACCCAATGTGATCTCAATAATTGCTACTGATAAACCAAGCCAGAGGGAAATAAGGCTGGAAAGAAAAATAAGCAACCCCACTAACAGTGGTGTGATGTCAGCAGGCATAAACATTCCTCCCGGAATTCCTATAATTTATACAGGTTCTGGAATATTACGGAGGTAATACATTTGTGTACCCACGTTTGTTCCATTACCAATGGAAACTCGCAGGCATCATCAGTCCATGGGACGGTTCAAGGAAGAATGCCATTTCCTTTCAGAAATATAGTATAAAATAAGCTGCCGTGTTTATCTTTATCAATACTGCCTGGCCCCACTACAACATCAGGCATTGATATGAATGTATCATTTTACAGGTTAATTTTAGCGGACCAATACACTATATGGCCTGGTTTAATCCTTTTATTCAACTCCTCGATAATTGATTTGACCTTGTCGGGTTCGTCATAAAACTCCACAACTACAGGCAGATCAAGTGACATGTCCATCAACGTGGAAGAATGATATTTTCCGGAACTGCCAAATCCTGTAATCCCGCGGAAAACAGTCACGCCACGGACCTTGCTTTCATCATGCAGGAATTTCAACAGTTCAGCCTGATGTGCCTTGGCTTCATGGAGATATATCCGGACAATCAATACTTCAGTTTCGTTCATAACTGCCTCGCACTAATTATGCCAAACCAGCAGGCAGATATACACAGGGCAACACTCAACAGAATATTCAGCATTGCCCTGAGTTGTTCGCCTGCTTCCAGAAGGTTCAGGGTTTCAATCGAAAACGTGGAAAAAGTCGTGAATGCGCCCAACAAACCTATTACCAGACCTGCACGTAATTCGGCACTCAAATTCATACGCTCATACAAAAAGACATAAAGAACTCCCATGATTATTGAGCCGAGGACATTCACGGATAATGTGCCATAGGGAAAATCGCGCCCCAGCATGGCATAGACACCGCTGGACATCCAGAAGCGCATTAATGCGCCAATGGCACCACCAACTGCGATGAAAGCTATTTGGGTCATGATAAATTCTTGGTTTTTGTCATTTCGAACGCAGCGAGAAATCCGGTTTTTATTACTCAGAGAGATCTTCTGAATATCCCTCACGGAGCCTGCCCTGAGCATATGCGAAGGGTCTGGACGCCTACGGCGGATTTCTCGCTGCGTTCGAAATGACACCGGTTGTTATTAGCACTATTTTATACAATGTAACCGTTATTTTCTTTTTTTTGCTGCCTTATCCAGGTCCCGCAGGTGCGCGAGCTTTTCTGCAATCCTGATCTCCATACCGCGCTCCACCGGATAATAGTATTGTTCTTCTTTCATCCCTTCCGGGAAATAAGACTCTCCGGCAACATAACCTTCAGGCTCATTGTGGGCATAACGGTATGCCTTGCCATAATCCAGTTCCTTCATCAATTTTGTCGGCGCATTTCTGAGATGCAACGGCACTTCCAGAGAACCATGCTCCTGTGCGGATTGCATGGCCGCATTAAAAGCTTTGTACGCCGCATTACTCTTGGCAGCACAGGCAAGATAAACAATGGCCTGGGCTATCGTCAGTTCACCCTCCGGTGAACCCAGCCGTTCCTGTGTTTCCCACGCATCCAGTGCCAGCCGCAATCCACGTGGATCGGCATTACCGATATCTTCCGAGGCCATACGTACTACACGGCGTGCAATATATAGTGGATCACAACCGCCATCCAGCATTCGCGCAAACCAGTACAACGCTGCATCAGGCGCCGAACCACGCACGGATTTGTGCAGTGCCGAGATCTGATCGTAAAATGCTTCACCGCCCTTGTCGAATCGCCGGATCCCGCCGCCGGTCAGTACTTCACCCAGCAATTCATCTGTGATTTTGTTTCCTTCCGCCAGATCAGCCGCAATCTCGAGCAGATTCAGTGCACGGCGGGCATCACCATCAGCAACCACTGCCAGTTTTTGTATGCATTTTTCATCAATGACCAGACCCTGCCTGCCAATGCCGTGCTCTTTATCATTTAATGCCTTTTCAATAATTACTTTAATATCTTCGGGTGTCAGTGACTTCAGTACATACACACGTACACGGGACAGCAAGGCATTATTCAATTCAAAAGAAGGATTCTCCGTTGTAGCGCCAATGAATGTTACTGTCCCGTCTTCCACATAAGGGAGAAATGCATCCTGTTGTGATTTGTTGAACCGGTGGGCCTCATCAACAAACAATACCGTATCCTTGTTATATACCTCGCGATACTGTTGTGCACGATCTATAGCAGCGCGTATGTCTTTTACACCACTTAATACAGCCGAAAGTGCAAGAAACTGCGCATCGCATGAACTGGCGATGATCCGTGCCAGTGTGGTTTTACCAGTACCGGGCGGCCCCCAGAAAACCATGGAATGAAGGCGCCCCTGCTCTATCGCTATGCGTAAAGGTTTATCCTGGCCCAGGATATGTTGTTGCCCGGCGAAATCATCCAGGCGACACGGGCGCATCCGATCAGCGAGGGGATGATAATCAATTGGTGCAGGCATATTGTATGTAATTTATTGAAAGCGCTTAAATCAGATACAACATAGATATAAATCTGATTTATTGCTCTGGTGGAGTACGTTCATCGACGACATCAACGCCTTCCGGTATTTCAAACGTGAACAATGGTCCGCCAAATCTTTTATTGCGTACTGGATTGAGAAAGTCTATGCGTGTGACCTGGCCGAGATTATCGAACATGACCATCATGCCCAGATTATCATCATTAAAACCCAGGCGAACACTGTTGTACTGGTTTTCAATATCTCTCGGCGTCAGTTCTATCCAGTCATATCCCTCGATATTACCCATATCCACAGTGACATAAAATTTGTCAATATTTTCCTGCCCGCTGATAATTGCTGCCGGGGTATTATTGATTGATTCTTCAATATTACGAATCGTGACCTGTGCCAGATCTTCATCATAGAGCCACAGGGTTTTGCTATCAGTAATGATCAGTTGTGCATAGGGTTCCTGGTAAACCCAGCGGAACTTGCCCGGATCCTGCATGTAAACCACACCGGAAGAAGTTTCCAGTGTCACACCATATTCATTGGATAATGTCTGGACGAAATCAGCCTGAAAACTTTCCAGTTTACTCAGAAAATGATCGAGAGGATTCTTGTTTTCTTCTGCATATGCACCGTTTGCAATAGCAAGAAAAACAATCATAAACATCCAGTAGAAAATTGTTTCGAATGGATTCCGGTCGTTACGGACTGACACACACGGATGTGCTAATGCCGCGGTCACATGGATGTGATTGAGCGGCCCATGTCCTTTCACGATATTTCCCACATCCTGTGGGTTGCTTTCGCTAGAATGATGTTTCGGAAAAAATTGAAAATTAATCAGATTTTCTCTATGCATAATTGATTTGACATATATTTTTACAAGATTGCTGAAAAACGTTATGAGCGAAGGTCAGACGAGGCGAAAACCGGTGAGAAAGCGGACGCTTGCATGGATGTAGGTGGTAGAGTGACGCAGGACGCCAAAGCCGGGTTTACACAATAGTCTGCCGCTTCCCGGCCCCGCATTTCGAGCCGATTTTTAACGAAGTATGACTGAGCGTAATAGTTTTTCAAAATTTATTCGGGTGGGGGCGGTGCTATAATCTCCCTGCTCCCATTCGACTCCAGCGGACCAACTACACCGCTCTGTTCCATCTCTTCCACCATCCGTGCTGCACGGTTATAACCAATCTTTAATCTGCGCTGGATATAGGATATAGAGGCCTTGCGTGTCTCGGTCACGATCCTGACAGCCTCATCATAGAGCGGATCCATATCATCACCGGGAGTTTCCAGGCCGGGAATGGGATCAGCGCCACCCTCTGCCGGGCCACGTACAATATCATGATGGTAATCAGGTTCAGCATCCTTCTTGAGTTCATTGACCACTTTATGCACTTCATGATCTGCGACAAATGCACCGTGTACACGTATCGGTAATGCTGTGCCCGGTGGCAAATATAACATATCACCATGGCCAAGCAGTGTTTCCGCGCCCATCTGATCCAGGATAGTCCGGGAATCAACCTTGGAAGAAACCTGGAAAGCAATACGGCTGGGAATGTTGGCCTTGATGAGTCCGGTTATGACATCCACCGACGGACGCTGGGTCGCGAGTATCAGATGAATT
>MGYU01000064.1 GCA_001801885.1 Gammaproteobacteria bacterium RIFCSPLOWO2_12_47_11 | reverse complement strand
TTCAATATTTCTTATCTGCTCACGTTCTATCATAATTTTAATTTCATCAATCTGATCTTGCAGACTTTTATCCACAGCATGTATTGAAAGGGGGAAAACGGCCATAAATATAATAAGGCTTAGAGTTAATTTATTCATTTTTGGTATCATTAATTTAATTAACAGTAAAAGTCAGGCCACACAGACCCCGCTAAATATCCCTGAAACCGGCCAATTTTGCTATTATAGCCAGCATTAATGACATTTATTAATAATTTCAGGAAATCATCCGCATCGTGCCAAATATCGTTGACACCTCTGAACTGAACGCGAGATTCAATGCGTTACTCGAGGATGCCCGCCGGAACGAGGTAATCCTCAGAAAGTTCCAGAATTTTGAAATTGCGCTGATGGACTGCGATTCCCCGCTGGAATTCATTGATTTACTGATTAACAAAGGTCCCGTTGGGGCTGACTGGGACCGGATGACATTGATTCTGATTGACCCGGATTATGAGATAAGGCGATTGTTTGAACATTCCGGCGAAGCACTTGACCGGAATCCTGGCCTGATATTTATAGAGAGCAAGGCGCCTTTTACACGGATTTACCAGGGCCTCTATTCGCCGGTGTTGACCCCTTATATCTCCGGTCTACATGAATTCCTCTTCCCGCCCGCATCTGTTATCCCGGCCAGCGTCGCACTGTTACCTCTGATGCTAAAGAAACAATTGATTGGCAGCTTTAATATAGGCAGTGTGGACAAGGACAGGTTCAATGAAGATGCCAGCGCAGATTTTCTGCAACATATGGCAGCGGTTATCGCAGTCTGTATTGATAACAATGTTTCCCGCGAACATCTTAAATACCTGGGGTTGATCGACAATCTGACGGGGGTGAATAACCGGCGTTTCTTTGATCAACGCCTGATAGAAGAAACAGCAAGGGTGAAACGCTCCAAAACCCCCATGAGTTGCCTGTTTGTCGATGTTGATCATTTCAAAAACATTAATGACACCTATGGTCACCAGATTGGGGATCAGGTGTTACGTTATATTGCCCGGATTATCCGTGATCAGGTCAGGACTATAGATATCGTTGCCCGCTATGGCGGTGAGGAATTTACCGTTATCCTCCCGCAAAGTACACAAGGCAAGGCGCAGGAAATTGCCGAAAGAATCCGGCATAAAATAGCCGGTTACCAGTTTAGCAGTGATGAAGTGAGCATCAACCTGACAGCTTCTATCGGAATCAGTACGTTGTTACCGCAACAATGTGTCGGTGACCAGGAAGCAGTTGTAAAAAAATTTGTAGAACAGGCTGATCAGGCATTGTATTCGGCAAAAAACAGCGGCAGGAACCGGACAGTCTGTTATGCTGACCTCACTGGCAATAATTAACGGGACCGCTGTTTATCATGGAATTAACCAAACCACAGGTAAAATTTTTACGCTCGCTGGCACATGACAGAAAACCGGTTATCTGGCTTGGGCAAAACGGATTGACAGACAGTGTGTCGAGTGAGATAGAAACTGCGCTTGATTATCACGAATTGATCAAGATAAAACTTCGGGTGGGTGACCGTGATTTGCGTGATAAAACCATTGAAGAATTATGCGGTAAAACCAGGGCTGAAGTAGTACAACGTATCGGCAATATCGTCACCATATACCGCAAGAACAGAAAACATCCCGGTATTGTCCTGCCGAAATAACAGCAATGATGTTTATTGTCATCCCGCGCGAATGGAGGAAATCCAAATAATTTATTAAACCACCGCGGGCGTGGAGTACACGGAGAGTTTTAATCAGGACCTCAACACTAAAACTTCCTGCGTTAAATCCGCATAAGAATTTTATCCATGGCCCTGTCCGGTAGCAGGCGTTTCAGATAACCGAACAGATAAGTGGGGAAAGTCACATAATAACGTATTTTTGGACGCTTGCTTTCCAGTGCATGGATGACCTTTTTTAATACAGCCTCAGGTCCTAGCGTAAACGGGACGGCCGGTCCTTCAGTCAACAAGCGGTCTTCAGTTTGCTGGTAGATTTCCTTGTAAACACTGTTGTTCTCGTCGATATAACGTTTGTAGGCAGCATAGGCATTTTTTCTGAAGTTGCTTTCTATCGGACCGGGTTCAATCAGGGAAACAAATATATTTGTACCTTCCAACTCCATGCGCAATGTATCGCTCAGTCCTTCCAGTGCAAATTTCGTAGCGTTGTAGGCGCCGCGAAATTTAAGTGCAACGAACCCGAGTACGGAACTGTTCTGTATAATGCGGCCACAACCCTGCTGCCGCATGACCGGAATCACCAGACGGGTCAGTTCATGTGTGCCGAAGAGATTGACTTCAAAAATATCACGCAAGGCATCGCGGGAAAGATCTTCCACCGCACCGGATAAACCGAAGGCCGCATTATTGAATAACGCATAGAGTTTGCCATCAGTTTTTTGCAGGATGGATTCGAATGCATTATGTATTGATGCTGAATTGGCAATATCGAGCTGCACGGAATCCAGTCCTTCCGAAATCAGATCTTCAACATCCGCCTGTTTGCGCGCAGTGGCAAATACCCGGTAACCGCGTGCCTTTAATCCACGTGCCGCATAGCGGCCTATACCGCTGGAACAACCGGTGATTAACACACTGCGTTGATCCATTATGTTGCTTCCTTTATATCTGCCTCTGCCTTGCCATAAAACAATGAACGGACATCATCTGCAATGAGATAAAAACAGGGCAAGGTCAGCAATATCAGTGCCGTAGCAAACACCAGTCCAAAACCGAGACTCACTGCCATGGGCGAAAGAAAAGCAGTCTGGCCAGTGGCAAAAAAGATCAATGGCGAGACGCCAAGAAACGTAGTAATTGTGGTCAGTAATATAGGTCTGGCACGGATGCGTCCTGCCTCAATAACCGCTGTGACCCGGTCCTTGCCTTGCGCCCGCATTTTTTTGATGAAATCAACCAGCAATAAAGAATCATTCACAATAATACCGGCCAATGCCAGCATACCGACGGCCGAAAGAAACTGGATGTGGTATCCGAAAATGACATGACCGAAGATGACGCCGATCAGGCCAAACGGAATTGCGAACATGACCACCAGCGGATCAAGCAATGATTTGAATAATGCAGTCAGCATGAAAAAGATGGCCACCAGGGCAATGATAAGCGCCTGGTTCATGCCCTTGAATGCTTCATCAGCATCTTTCTTTTCCCCGAGAAACAGCAGTTTGTAATTATTGTTTACTGCATCCTGCGTGTAATTTTTTCCAAACTGGCTGATCACTTCATTGGCAGTAATGATCCTGGAATCAACTTCTGCGGTGATCATGGCCATACGTTGCCGGTCCCTGCGCCTGATCTGGTTCAGCCCATGTCCCACCGTGATATCCGCTACATCGCCTAGATAAACTGTTTCCCCTGTGGGCAAAACGAGGGGCAATTCCTCAAGACTGGAAGATTTCTGCCGCATGGGTTCCGGGAAAATGACCCTGACCGGTATGCGTTTTTCATTCCAGGTGACATATACAACTTCATTACCGAGATAGCCACTGCGCACTACGTTGGCGATTTGCGACTGTGTCAACCCGAGCCGTTTGCCGTGCGCATTCAACTGATATTTATATTCCAGTTTGCCAATATCCTGATCGTGTTTCACATCCCTGACTCCGGGGATACGTTGCAGATATGCGGACATCTCATCGGCCTTGGTCCTGAGTAAATCCGTGTTGGCGCTTTTGATCCCGATCTCTATATCGGCACCGGCCGGACCTGCCTCCGGCTTCAGAATATACATGCGTTGTACAGCCGGGATTTGTAACATGCGTTCACGTACTGCATCAATAATGTCATCAGCACTGCGTGTACGTGAACCATAATTATCAAACTGCATGCTGACGAGTGGCGATACCCATTTTTCTATGAACCCCTGGGGGACAGGTTTTTTAAGGTCCACGACAAATTGCATGAGATTGCTGCCTCTTCTGAACCGGTTAAAATCGATGAAGCTTATACCCACATTGCTCAGCAATGTATCGAGTTCATTTTCCCCGATAACCTCTTTCAGAGTTCGTTCTATATCATTCGCCAGCGCCAGACTGTCATCAATGCTGTAAGTATTGGGTGTTTCGATATTCAGAAAAAACTGGCCGATTTCGACATTGCCAAACATCTCGAAATCCATGCGGGTAGTGGCATAGGCCAGTGTAACAACAAAGACGCAGATGCTGGCAACCGCAACAGTATAGCGGTTAAACGCAGACCAGTGCAGCAACCGGCAATATTTTTCCAGCAGTTTTTTCCACTTGAGACCTGCACGCTTCTTCTTTTCCTGGCGCAGGAAATGTCCCGCATGGGACGGTAATACCATAAATGCCTCGATCAAGGAACCCAGCAATGCGCAACTGACGACTACCGGGATTACCTTGATAAACTCACCCAGCGTACTGCCAATCGCAAACATGGGGATAAATGCGGCAATAGTCGTAAATGTGGATACAACCACCGGCCACAATACTTCACGCGTACCTTGCTGGGCTGCCAGCACCGGGGGCATACCATCTTCGATATGCCGGTAGACATTTTCTGTCACGATGATTGCATCATCCACGATCATGCCAAGCACGATCAAAAACGCAAACAGGGACACCATGTTGATAGTAAAGTTGAAGTAGTAAAGCAACATCACGGCAAACAGGAATGAAACAGGGATACCAAAGGCTGTGATCGCGGCCACCCTCAGATTTATCAGTAAATAAAGTGACAGTAAAACCAGGATCAGGCCAATTAAGCCGGAGGACAGGACAGTATTAAGGCGGGTTTTTACATAAACTGACATGTCTGTGTGATACCCGGCATATAAACTCGCAGGCAATGTCTGTTTCAATTCCTGTGCGAGATCCTTTATGGCTTCAGAAACTTTAATCGTTGAAGCCTCGGCGGTTTTTGTGACTGTCAGGTTGATCGATGGCTTGCCGTTAAATCTTGCATAAGTCTGTGCTTCCTCAAAGCGCCTGGCAACTTTTGCAATCTCACCAATGCGCAGTTGTCCGCCATACGGGTTGGTGCGCAATACAATATTTTCAATATCTTCCGGTTCCGGCAACACCCCCTGGCCACGCAAACGGATGTCTCCTTCAATGGACTTGATGGAACCACCCGGTTGATCACGCAGGTTATCACTGAGAGCGTTCATCACCAGTTCCAGCGGAATCCCGAGTGCCGCGAGTGTATGCGGATCAACTTCGACCCAGATTTCCCAGTCCCGGTCACCTGCTACACCCACGCTGGCAACACCCCGTATCTCAACCATCTTGCGGCGTATTTTTTCAGCCACATCATAAAGCTCGGCCCTGGAAAGATCGCCATACAAGACCAGCGTGATGACCGGGAAGCGGGCCCGAATGCGGGTCAATTCAGGTTCTTTGGCAATATCCGGAAGGATATCAATGCGATCCAGGACAGTTCGTGATTCATTCACAAAATCATCAACATTTGAACCCGGCTTCAGCTTGATGTAGATACTGGATAACCCTTCATTGCTGCTTGATGTGATGTAATCAATATCCTGACTATCGACAAATTCTTCCTCGATGGCCAGTGTGATCTGTTGTTCGACCTCAGCCGGTGACGCGCCTTCGAATTCCGTGACGATACTGACCATATCCAGCTCAACCACCGGGAAGATTTCCTGCGGGAGTGCGCGCCAGGCCAGAACGCCCATGATCAGAATGATCACCAGGCCAAAATTGACGAGCAGCGGATTATCGATGGAAAAACGGATGATGGGCATGATGAGAAAAATATTTTCCGGAAAATTTCTTTATGCGTTTTACCAACTCGGGAAAATGACTGGAACCCATCTTGAAATCAAGCGGATACAACAATTTTCAGACAGGTTTTACTCAACATGCACTTCCTGTCCGTCAGCAAGCACAGCCACATCCCTGGCTACTATCTTTGTCCCCGGGGTAATCCCCTGAATCACCTGCATGTTCTTCTGCCTGATAATCAGTTCAACCGGTTGCTTGCTGATATGGTTTCCTTTAACTGCAAAGACATAGGCCCGGCCTTCTTCATGCAGGATAGCAGAGATGGGGACTACCTCGACATCAATCAATGGTTTGCCGGGCAATTCTGCCGCGGCCAATTGTCCGGGATAGAGCTCTATATAAGGATTTTCTGCCGGCAGGCGTATTCGTATTGCATGAGTATGTGTGACCGGATTTGGATCAGCCGCTATTGCATGGATATTGCCTGTCAGTTCAGAGCCATTGATTGTGAGCTTTACCTCCTGGTCAAGTCGTAACTGATGGGCCAGTTGTCCCGTAACCTCCAGATATAGATCCAGTTCATCAAGCTGTACCAGCTCCACGGCAACCTGCCCGGTAGAGATATGATCACCCACATCATACAGCACCGCATTAACCGTGCCCGCAAATGGTGCAACCAGCAGACTGCGCTCCAGATTGCGTTCTGCCATATTCACTGCGGCACGACGGGTATTAAGTCTGGCCTCGGTGGTATCGACACTGTGCCTTAACTGGGTTTCCTCTTCCTGATGTTTTAACAATAATCTCAACGCCTCATCATATTTTGACTTCGAGGCGAGTGAATCCCGACCCAGAGTCTCCATACGTTCCACTTCCCGCTCAAGTATCACCCTTTCTCTGGTCACCAGATCCAGCAGTTCCCGGTCCCGATTGACGGCATTCTGCTCCTGGGAAAACAATGCACGAGTTTCGGTAAGGGCATCCCTGAAATCACCGTCATACAGTTGCAACAGTGGCTCTCCTGCAGCAACCTTCTGTCCGGGTTCCACAAACCGCTCAATCACATTACCGGAGACTTCCAGGCGCAGGGAGGCTTTGCGTGCGGGTTGCAGTTTGCCGGTAATCCGGGTCAGCGGCTGGACACTCATCAGTTGTACTACATCTGTAAAAACCCTTGCCGGGGGTAGCGGTTGCAGTTCTGCCTGGGTGTCCGGACGTGTCCAGAACAGCACGGCGACAGTGATCCCCGCCAGGATAATCAGGCCAAGCGGTTGCAGTAGTTTGTGGGCTAAAATGGGCATAAAACCGGGTTATTGTAAGTCAGACAGTAACGGACACGCATAAAAATTTGAAGATAAAGGCATTCTATGAGATTTTAGCAGCCTCGTGCCAATTCATAATTCTAACAAAATAAAGCACTGTGGAACCGAAATCTCATAATCAGCTACTGGCGGTCATTTTAGTAATGGCCATGCAAAATTTGGGGGCGGAACCCGTCGGAGAAGCTTTGCCTTCCGCAAAAGACTGGCCATTATGCCCGGCACCACTGCCCATACCCGAACGGCCAAAAGTTGAGGCCGATCTTGCTCCTGGAGCCATTCATATCAGTGCTGATGAGGCAGACCTTGAAGAAGACAGCATTTCAATATTGCAGGGTAATGCCGAGATCACACGTGACCGCCAGCAGATCAGTGCCGATGCCATCACCTACAACCGGACAACAGAAACCGCCGATCTCGCGGGCAATATTGAATATTGGGATGATGCTCTTTATTTCTCCAGTGAGATTGCGCACCTGGAGTTTGGAACAGATACTGGCCAGTTTGAAAATGCACGTTATGTACTCAAAGACAATCGTGCCCGTGGCCAGGCTGGCAAAGTCCTGCATGAGTACCCCTCTCTGACGCAACTGAATTCCGTTGATTACTCGACCTGTGATCCTGAGGACAATTTCTGGAAATTTTCTGCCAGTGAAATCAACCTCAATCATGATAAAAACTGGGGGGATGCCAGAAATGCAGTATTACGTATCAAGGATGTTCCGGTTCTTTATACCCCATATATCTCGTTTCCACTGAGCAATGAACGCAAGACCGGATTCCTGTTTCCAGGATTCGGCAATACAAACCGGAATGGCTACGAGGTACAAATACCATTTTACTGGAATATTGCACCGGAAATGGATGCCACCCTGACCCCGCGAGTGCTCAGCGACAGCGGCTTGATGCTAATGGGACAATTCCGCTATCTGGTGCCAGATGGCGGAGGTGAGCTGAATGCAGAATATCTGCCCAGCGATGATGAATTCGGTGACAAGGATCGAAGTCTGTTTGGTTTCACACATAGCCAGTTATTCGGCAATACCGGCAATCTTTTTCTTACTTACAACAGGGTGTCGGACAAACAATACTTTGAAGATTTTGGCAAAAACATCAGCCTGACCAGTACCAGATACCTCGAACGCCGTGCAGATGCTTCATATCGTGGTTCGTGGTGGGACGCCAATGCCATGATACAAGATTACCAGACAGTGGACAGCAGCATCCCGGCTACATCCAGGCCGTACAAACGCCTGCCCCAGATCAAATTTAACACATACACTCCGTACAGAAACCGGCAGTTGAACCTGAACCTGAGCACTGAAGTCAGTTATTTTGATCGTGGTGATAATGATGCTTTCACCAATGACATAAACGGGGCCAGGTTTGATCTGTTTCCATCCATCAGCTATCCCATGTATACAGCTTCCACATATCTGGAACCCAAGGCTGGTTTCCGTTATACACAGTATAATTTACAGGACAGTGGTCCATTATTTGATACCAGTCCGAGCAGGGTGTTACCCATGTTGAGCCTGGACAGCGGGGTTTTCTTCGAACGCGAGACCAGTCTCTTTAACAAATCTTTTTTGCAAACACTGGAACCGCGATTGTTCTATCTCTATATTCCATTTGATGATCAGACAGATCTCCCGGTCTTTGACACGGGTCTGTATGATTTCTCCTTTGACTCATTATTCCGCGAAGATCGATATACCGGTGCAGATCGCATGGGTGACGCCAACCAGATCACTCTGGCCGTAACCTCAAGACTGATTAACCAGTCCTCGGGAAAAGAGGCAGGATATATCAGCCTCGGACAGATCTATTATCTGCATGACCGTGAAGTGTTCTTGCCTGCGGGCAAAGAACGTGCGGAAGACAGTTCTCCTTTTGTTACAGAGATTGGCACATCCATCATTGATAATTGGCGTCTGCGCGGTACCTTGCAGTGGGATCCAAACAACAATAAAACCGAAAAACTGGCTGCGTTTGCACAATATAATCCAGCATATAACAAGGTCATTAACATAGGTTATCGCATGCGAAATACCACTGACAGTATTTCCAGTAGTGGCATTACAAATATCACTGATATTGAACAGACTGAAATTTCTTTTCTATGGCCTGTTACCCGCCAATGGAACGCTGTTGGACGCTGGTATTATGCCCTGCAGGAAAACCGGACACTTGACGCCTTCGGTGGTGTAGAATACGAGAGTTGCTGCTGGGCCTTCAGGGTTGTAGCCAGGAGATTCCTGACTAATGTGGACGGTGATTACAATACCGGCATATTCTTCCAGTTCGAGCTCAAAGGGCTGGCAGGTATAGGTCAAAAAACCGCAGATTATTTACGCGAGAATATTCCCGGATACCAGAGTGAATTTTAATTTTTTGAAGTTTTTTCATTCCTGTGTCTACAGCGCAGGTTTCGTGATACCTCTTTTACTTTCTGGTACGGCATATGCGGGTGTGCCACTGGACCGTATTGTTGCCGTGGTTAACGAAGATGTCATCATGCAAAGCGAATTGCGCAACAAATTGCGCACCATAATGAGCCAATTGACCGAAAAGAATGCTCAACTGCCACCACGGGATATTCTCGAAAAACAGGTACTGGAACAGCTGATACTGAATAAATTGCAACTGCAATTTGCAGCCAGTACAGGGATACTGGTGGATGATGAAACACTGAACCGCGCCATCGGCAACATTGCCACAGAAAACAAACTTAATTTGTCCCAGTTCAGAGAGATACTTGAACGTGATGGTTACAGTTATGAAGCCTTCCGCGAAGATATACGCAACGAGATCATTATTTCACGCCTCAAACAGCGTCAGGTTGATAATAGAATCACTGTAACTGATCGCGAAATTGACAACTTCCTGGTTACGGAAGAGGTTCAAAGCGGAACTGAAACCGAATACCGGCTTTCCCATATCCTGATCACCACTCCGGAAGAATCCACCCAGGAAGAAATAGAACAGGCCAGAATGGTCGCAGAAAAAGTACTTGAAGATCTTGCTAATGGAGAAGATTTTGCAATGCTCGCAAGAACCATCTCCGATGGTCAACAGGCCCAGGATGGTGGCGATCTCGGCTGGCGCAAGGCCGGTGATATCCCCAGCCTGTTTGCGGAACAGGTGAGCACCCTGAAAGAAGGCGAGGTAAGTGAATTGATTCAAAACCCCGGTGGTTTCCACATTATCAAACTCGCCGCTGTGCGGAGCAGTGATAAATATATGGTCACACAGACCAGGGCCAGACATATTTTGATACGGCCCAATGAATTGGTCACCGACAATGACGCAAAAGCCCGTCTTGAACAATTAAAGCTTCGTCTGGAAGGTGGTGGTAGTTTTGAAGAGTTGGCCAGATTAAATTCCGAAGATCCGGCCAGTGCAGTGAATGGCGGGGACCTGGGATGGTCCAATCCAGGGAGTACGGTTCCGGAATTTGAAAATGAGATGAGCCAGCTTGAACCCGGTGAAATGAGCAATCCTTTCAAAACACCATTTGGCTGGCATATCGTACAGGTTATGGAACGGCGCCAGCATGACAATACTGAAGATCTGAAACGGGCCAGAGCCAGAGAAATCATACGTGCAAGAAAAATTGAAGAAGCGCAACTAAACTGGTTACGCAGTTTGCGCGATGAGGCCTACGTCGAATACCGGCTAGATGACATCTGAATCATATTGCCCGAGGCTGGCTCTCACGCCCGGTGAACCGGCGGGTATAGGTCCCGATATTGTCATCCTGGCAGCACAACAGCCCTTCAATGCAGAAATCGTTGTCGTTGCTGATCCCGGCCTGCTCATAAAACGTTCTGAATTATTGCGTCTGCCACTGGAATTGATTTCCTTTAATCCGTCTGTTCCGGCAAAACCGCACCAGCCCGGCAAACTGCATGTCCTGCCTGTCACGCACGCGATCAAGGGGCGACCTGGACAACCCGAGACTGCCAACGCGGGTTATGTCCTGGAAACATTAAAAACGGCCTGCACCGGGTGCCTGAACAAGAAATTCGATGCCATGGTTACAGCCCCGGTACAAAAAGCGATTATCAACCAGGCAGGTTTCCCCTTCACTGGCCACACGGAATATCTGGCTGAAGTCTGCGCGGCAGGTTATCCGGTCATGATGCTGGCAAACCGGAAACTCCGGGTCGCCCTGGTCACCACACATTTACCATTGTCCAGAGTCAGTCAAACCATTACACAGGAATTACTGGATAAGGTCATTAATATCGTCTGGCATGAACTGAAAACGCGGTTTAGTATTAATGATCCGGATATGCTGGTCTGTGGTCTGAACCCGCATGCAGGTGAAGATGGCCATCTCGGCACGGAAGAAATTGATGTCATCATTCCGGTACTGGAAAGGTTAAGAAAAAAAGGACTACGTCTGCAAGGACCCATCCCCGCTGATACTGCATATACCCATGAACGCCTGAAGGATATTGATGTGGTCATTGCCATGTATCATGATCAGGGTCTGCCCGTGTTGAAGGCACAGGGTTTTGGTGAGACGGTCAATATTACGCTCGGCCTGCCCATTCTTCGCACTTCCGTTGATCATGGCACTGCTTTGCCCCTGGCTGGAACCGGCATGGCAAACAGTTCGAGCCTCATCGCTGCTATTGAATGTGCTATCACTCTCTCCTGTGCCAATACCATTACCTCAACACCGGCAACACGATCGACGCATCATACAACTGATGCTGTTTAATCAATGCCCACACACCCGCCACGCAAACGCTTTGGTCAACATTTTCTGCATGATCAGAATGTCATTGATCGGATCATCAATGCCATCCATCCGGAATCTGATCAATTCATCGTTGAAATAGGACCGGGGCGTGGTGCTCTCACCCTGCCCCTGCTCGAACGTATTGGCGAATTACACGTGGTAGAGTTTGACCGTGATCTGGCACAAATAATTTCCGAACACTGTAAAAATATTGGCACATTACACATACATTGCGCCGATGCCCTTGAATTTGATTTTTGTAATCTTGCAGAAAAACGTATCAGGGTGATCGGTAATCTACCTTATAACATTTCCACGCCATTGATTTTTCACCTGCTTGATCAACTGGCTTGCATTAACGATATGTTATTCATGCTACAGGCAGAGGTTGTAGATCGCATGATTGCCGAACCCGGAAGCAGGACATATGGCAGATTATCCGTGATGGTACAATCGCAATGCCGTGTTCAAAAATTATTCCGGGTTGGACCCGGTGCATTTAATCCGCCACCGAAAGTTGAATCCGCTATGGTGAGACTTACACCACATGAAACTCCCGTAGCAGAAATTATAAATCATGCCGCTTTTGCAACAATAGTGAGGGAGTCATTCAATCAACGCCGCAAGACCTTGCGTAATGCCATCAGATATTTGCTTGCTGCAAAACAGATCGAATTACTGGGGATAGACCCCGGTCTGCGTCCGGAACAACTGACCATCCGTCAATTTGCCAGTCTGGCTAATTACTACCATACACATATGAATCAATAAGTTAAATTTATCTGTGGATAAGTCTGTGATCAAATATTGGCTGCAACCACTAATAATTTCCGGCAATTGTATGGAGTTATTCAGGGGTGATCCCAGGTTAATGAATATTTTACTCATGAATTCATTGGGTTATATATAAAACCCGGGAATATTCACAGATTATAAATAACCCTTCGCCATGCCATGGCATGCGCTGAAAACGGGCTGTGCATAAGGTTTTCATGAGGTCATTTATACAAGTTAATTGATTTTATTATGGTTTATACTCATTGCCCCGGTTCAAGCCAAGCAAAAATTAATTAATGTATAGCAAATACGAGCTTCTCAACCTCATAAAAAAGTGTGCGGCCGGCCTGGAATATATCAGCGAATATTCGGGCCGGGTCATTGCCTGGCTGGTGCTGATTATGATGGTGCTGGTGAGTTATGACGTCGCCATGCGTTATATCTTCAGGAGTGGATCCATTACCCTGCAGGAACTTGAGTGGCACATATTCTCAATGATATTCCTGCTTGGGGCTGCCTACACCTTCAAACACGATGATCATGTACGCCTGGATCTGTTTTATCAAAGCAAATACATGAATGATCTGAAACGCGCCTGGGTCAATATCATCGGTGGCGTATTTTTTTTAATCCCGTTCTGTTTACTGGTCATTGTCAGTTCCTGGCCTTTCGTATCCCAGTCATTCATTCATATGGAGGGATCACCGGATCCCGGTGGATTGCCGTGGCGCTGGTTACTCAAAGCAGCCATCCCGCTGGGGTTTATTCTGCTGATACTGCAAGGCATTGCCGATATATTTAAAAACATTTCCCGCGTGCTGGAGAAGCAGGAATGACGATCTGGATATTGCTCATGTTCGTCTCCTTGATCGTCCTGCTCATGCTGGGTTATCCGGTCGCATTTACGCTTGGTGCAATTGCGTTTCTCTTCGGTGGTATTTTCCTTGGTTTTGATTTTTTCAAACTCTTGCCATTAAACATCTGGGGAGTGATGACGAATTTTACCCTCATTGCTGTACCATTATTTATTTTCATGGGTGTTATTCTGGATAAATCAGGTCTGGCAGAAGATCTGCTGGAAACCATGGGGCTGTTGTTTGGCCGGCTTCGGGGTGGTCTGGCTTTGTCTGTTGTTTTTGTCGGCGCATTACTTGCCGCCACTACCGGTGTAGTTGGTGCAACAGTGGTGACTATGGGGATTATTGCCCTGCCTACCATGTTAAAGCACGGCTATTCACCACAACTTGCCAGCGGCACGATCGCTGCTGCAGGAACGCTTGGACAGATCATTCCACCGAGTATTATCTTGATCCTGCTGGGTGACATCATGGGAGTGCCGGTAGGCCGTCTGTTTATCGGTGCCGTCATGCCCGGTATTTTACTGGTGTTACTTTTCTGCCTTTACATCGCAATGTTGGCATGGTTAAAACCGCAGGTCGCACCGGCATTAAACTCAGACAAATCAGAAAAGCTGATGCGCCGTGTCCTGTTCTCGTTATTACCACCATTGAGTCTGGTTGTAGCTGTATTGGGTTCAATCTTTTTCGGTATCGCCTCACCCACTGAATCCGCTGCAGTCGGTGCCTTGGGTGCAATCATTCTGGCGATAATGCATAACAAACTCAGCATGAAAAACCTGCGTGCATCCATGCAATTGACAACCCGGTTGACCAGTATGGTATTTTTGATATTGGTTGGTGCTACTGCATTCGGGCTGGTATTTCGTGGCATGGGCGGCGATACACTGATGCTGGATATCATGACCAATCTGCCCGGCGGCAAATGGGGATTTTTGATCGTCAGCATGTTGCTGATATTCCTGCTGGGATTTTTTCTGGATTTCCTGCAGATATGCTTTATTGTCGTACCGATCCTCACTCCCATCGCAAAGTACCTGCAGATTGATCCACTCTGGTTTGCAGTGCTGATTGCGGTTAACCTGCAAACTTCCTTCCTGACACCGCCGTTCGGATTTTCGCTGTTTTATCTCAAGGCAGTCGCGCCAGTGCAGGTCCGTATTGAGCACATCTACAAGGGGATTGTTCCATTCGTCAGCCTGCAGCTCATCGGGCTGATCCTGCTGGTACTGTTTCCGGCCATCATTTTATGGTTACCCAACCTGATGGACCGCATACATGGATTGTGATGTGGTGATTGGTGATGACGTGCATGGATGCACTAATGCCGCGAGGTCAGGATGACCAGTAGCGGCGGGTGATTGAAAATAGATTGCGACCACTGACAGTAATATCAAGTACTACTATTCACCATTCACGAATCACGAATTACCAATTACGCCGGTTTCTGTCGCAACATTTCAATCACCGGTTTTGTCTGTGGCCTGACGTCACGCCAGATATAAAATGATTCTGCGGCCTGTTCCACCAGCATGCCGGTACCATCGAATGCTTTGGCTGCATGATGATCTTTGGCCCAGGTGACAAATGCAGTATCTGTGTTTGCATACATCAAGTCATAGCAGCACGCACC
This sequence comes from Gammaproteobacteria bacterium RIFCSPLOWO2_12_47_11, assembly GCA_001801885.1. GTDB lineage: Bacteria > Pseudomonadota > Gammaproteobacteria > Eutrophobiales > Eutrophobiaceae > 2-02-FULL-47-50. The sequence continues at coordinate 11,724 of MGYU01000064.1, read as the reverse complement.
GGCACGCAATACATCAGCCGGTAACGGTGGAACAACCCCCTGTAAACTGGCTGAAGTACCGTTAATGACCAGATCAAATTGTTGTCTTTTGAGATAGTCATAATCACCTGCAAGCAATTCGCCCCGATCAGAAAATGCGGCTGCGAGTTCTTCGGCACGAGAGATGGTACGGTTCGCTATCATTATACGCGCCGGATTTTGATCGAATAATGGGTCGAGTATGCCGCGCACAGCACCTCCCGCACCCAGGATCAATACATCCTTTCTGGTGATTGAAATTTTGTGATTGATGGTGAGATCCCTGATTAGGCCGATACCGTCTGTGGTATCACCATAACGTTTCCCGCTTTCATCAAACCATAATGTATTGACTGCACAGGTACGCTCAGCACGCGTGGTTAATGAATCCGCGGCCTTCCATGCGTCTCCCTTGAAAGGTACAGTGATGTTCAAACCCTTGCCACCCTGTTGCTGAAATTCATCGAGTGCCGTGTTAAATCCGTCTTGATCAACAAGAATGGCATGGTAGTGGATTTGTTGCCCGGTCTGCCGGGCAAATGCAGCGTGAATCAGGGGTGATTTACTGTGCGCGATGGGATTACCCATCACACAATAATTATCAACACCGGGGATCAGATGAAAATTCTGCACGACAGTTTCTCGAACACAGACATATTTTCTGGATATATAGATCGTTGGAAAATGTCATCAGTGAATGCCAGTAAAGGTGAAATCTGAATCTATAGGGTAATCTAAACAAGGATCTGCCGCTATGTACAATCCAGCATTTTCGGACAGATTTTCAACAATATATGGCCGGGCGTGAGCTACTCTACACCGAACTCCCACGTGCTTGCAGACCACCCTTCAAACAATACGCCGTAATTCCACGCTCACTCAACAGAAATGCACCGGCCGAACTACGGCGGCCAGTATCACAATAGAGAATATATTTTTTACTGGGATCCAGTGACTCTGCTTTCATGCGTAACATAAAAAGCGGTACGTTAATACTGCCGGTGATGCCATTATTTTTATGTTCACTGTCCAGCCGCACATCCAGCCACTCCGTCTCTCCAGATGCGATCATGTTCTCTGCTTCACTATTCGTAACCCAACTCAACATAGGTTCTTTCAACAGGGAATTGAAGTCTTCCTTTGACAGGCGCATTAATGAACCATCAGTTTCCATAATGATATTTGCGTTACGCTTGGCATCGGATAACAGGGCCTCTTCACCAAAGGCATCGCCATCCTTCAATGTAGCCAGTGTTAATTGTGTATTGGACTTGGATGTACGGGTTACCTTGCAGCGGCCGTGTTTGATAATGTAATAGTAGTCCCCGTCATCGCCCTGTTTGATGATGAGATCTCCGGCCTGTACCGGGACTTCCTGTATGCGCATGAACATTGCCTGGATATTTGCTGCCGGTACTTGCAGGAAGGCCCTTGATTGCAGGATGCGTGTCATCCAGTCACCCCCTTCATCGCCCTGTTCAGTGTCTGCCGAAATCTCGCCGACCTCGATACCGGACAACTGGTCCCATGTCAGGAGTATATCCAGCAAATCGGTATCAACCCGCACAATCTTTGCAGGTGTCTTGGCAATGGCATTATGTTTTCTTGGCTGTTGATTGGCGATTGGATGTTTTCCTACAGGTGTACCGCCCTTTACAACCGTTACTTCGCCAGTGGCCGCAGTCAGTGTCACTTCACCTTCCAGGACATAGACCTTCTGTTTGTCCATATCTCCCTGCTTGAATAATAACTTGCCTGCAGGGACAACCTCGACATAGGTCTTTGCCGCCAACTCCTGGAAATTTTCCGAATTAAGTGCACTGGGAGGTATTAAAGTCTTTAACAGTGCTTTATCGACAAGCTCAGCCATTTTTTTACTCTTCTATTATTGTTAATAATGCTTACAGATTCAGAATAATATTCCGGTGGCCTATAATATAACATGCCACTTGGGGCAAAAATGTTTTATTGGTTATTAAACCCCTTCTAATCAAATTAACATAATTCCCGGCTTATCGAAACAATAACGGGCGCCTGCGCGCCCGTTATGTTGAACAACATCTGTGCTCGCCTAAAGGCTGTAACCGCGCTCATTATGTTGAGAGGTATCCAGTCCCATGGACTCATCCTCGGCATTGACCCGTAAACCAAGAGTTAAATCTACAATCTTTAACAAGACAAACGTCATAATGCCAGTAAAAACTGCAACGGCAAGTATACCAACAACTTGCACCCCCACCTGGCTGCCCATGGTCATGCCCTCTGCATATCCCTGGCCGCTGAATAATCCCAGCGAGGAAGAGGCAAAGATACCGGCAAGCAGTGTTCCCAGCATCCCGCCAACACCATGGACCGGAAATACATCCAGCGAATCGTCCAGCTTCATGACCCGTTTCATGTAATTGGTGGCGGTAAAACAGATTAACCCGGCCAGGGTACCAATCACCAGCGCGCCGCCCGGACCTACAAAACCGGAGGCCGGTGTAATTGTGGCAAGTCCTGCAATTGTGCCAGTGGCAATCCCTAATACACTGGGTTTACCATAGCGGAGCCATTCAGCAACCATCCAGGCCAGGGCACCCGCTGCTGCTGATGTGTGAGTCGCCAGCATGGCCATACCGGCATTACCATCAGCTGCTATCGCACTGCCCGCATTAAACCCGAACCAACCGACCCACAACATGGCAGCACCGGTCACCGTAATGGTCATATTGTGCGGCATCATGGGCGTTTCCGGAAATCCGCTTCGTTTCCCCAGAGTAAGTGCGCATAATAAAGCAGCTACACCACACGTGGTATGCACTACCGTACCCCCTGCGAAATCCAGCAGGCCTTTCTGAAATAACCAGCCATCTTCAGCCCACACCCAGTGGCAAACCGGCGCATAGACAAGCGTCAACCACAAACCAGAAAACAACAACATGGATGTGAATTTCATGCGTTCAGCAAAGGCGCCAACGATAAGTGCCGGGGTAATAATCGCAAATGTGAGCTGAAACATGGAGAATACAGTTTCCGGTATCGTTCCCCACATCGCCCCTTCTGTGACACCATTCATCATGACCTTTGACAGTCCACCTGCCCATGCACCACCCGCACCGAAGACCAGACTATAGGCATACAATACCCATAATATTGAAACCATGCAGGCTATGGCAAAACACTGCATCAGCACCGAAAGAACATTCTTGGTCCGTACCAGGCCACCATAAAACAGTGCCAATCCAGGCAATGTCATAAACAATACCAGCGCTGTAGCAGTCAGCATCCAGGCTGTATCGCCCTGATTAAGTGCATCCCCGGCATGTACAGAAAACGGCAATAGAACCAGTAATGCCAGAGATAAAAACTTACTTATTGATTTTTTCATTATTAATTTCCCCTAATGATATCTCTCAAAGCGCATCTGTGCCGGTTTCGCCTGTCCGGATTCGTATCACCTGCTCAAGATCAAATACAAAAATCTTCCCATCTCCTATCTTGCCTGTATTTGCCACTTTGATGATTGCTTCTATTGCAGTATCAAGCTGGCTGTCTTCGAGGGCAATTTCGATTTTGGTCTTGGGCAGAAAATCAACTATATACTCTGCGCCCCGGTACAGTTCAGTATGGCCTTTTTGTCTGCCAAAACCCTTGACTTCGCTCGCGGTCAGTCCCTTTATCCCTATCTTTGATAACTCATCACGGACATCATCCAGTTTGAAAGGTTTAATTATTGCAGTCAGTAATTTCATAACGGCTGTCCTCCCGGCCATAAAAAATTCCCACCAGTACGCAATGGGCAATCTGTTCAATAGAAATGCTCTGTTTATGTGCACGAAGAGAATAGCAATTTATTCAATCTGGTGCACGTGGCAGGACTAAATTGCTGAAAACGCAACGGGCGCCGAAGCGCCCGTTGTGTCATAAACAACAATGTTAATGCTGGTTAAAGGTTATAACCACGCTCATCATGCTGAGCGACATCAAGCCCTTCAGTTTCTTCTTCTTCCGTGACTCGCAGACCTATGATGATGTCAACAACCTTTAGTATGATAAAGCTCAGGATACCTGTGTAAATGATGGTGAACATGACTCCCTTGAACTGGATAACCAGCTGGGTACCGATGCTTATCCCTTCGGCCAGACCAGCACCACCCATACTGGCATCGGCACAAAGGCCGGTCAGGATGGCGCCGATAATGCCGCCAATGGCATGTACGCCGAACACGTCCAGGGAATCATCATAACCCAGGGCACGTTTGATCCTGGTGGAGGCAATAAAGCATCCTGCACCCGCTGCCGCACCAATCAGAATAGCACCCATAGGGCCAGCAGTACCTGAAGCGGGGGTAATTGCCACCAGACCCGCTACCGCACCGGTAGCGATGCCCAACACACTGGGTTTACCATGCGTCAGCCATTCCGAGAACATCCAGGCCAGGGCCGCAGTCGCAGTTGCAATCTGGGTCACGGCCATGGCCATGCCCGCAGTGGCATTTGCACCCACGGCAGAACCGGCATTGAAACCAAACCAGCCCACCCACAGCATGGCAGCACCCACCACGGTGAAGTTCAGATTGTGGGGCATCATGGCTGTTTGCGGATAACCCTTACGTTTACCCAGCATCAGACAGGCGACCAGACCGGCGATACCCGCATTGATATGGACCACGGTCCCACCGGCAAAATCCAGCACACCCCAGTCCCACAGCAGGGCACCATCACCACTCCAGACCATGTGGCAAATCGGCGCATAGACCAGGACCAACCAGGCCGCCATGAAAATCATCATTGCGGAAAATTTCATACGCTCTGCGAAAGCACCCACAATCAGTGCCGGCGTGATAATCGCAAAGGTCATCTGGAACGTCATGAATACCGACTCGGGAATTGCAGCAGTCATACTGTCCAGGGTCAGGTTTTGCAGGAACATATTACCGAGGCTGCCGACAAACGAGTTCATATTGGTGACGCCTGCCTCCATGCCGGTTGTGTCGAATGCCATACTGTAGACGAAGAGTGCCCACATCACACTCACCATACAAGTGATGGCAAAACACTGCATCATGACAGACAGAACGTTCTTGCTGCGTACCATGCCTGCGTAAAACAGCGACAGGCCGGGAATGGTCATGAATAATACCAGTGCTGTTGCCGTCAACATCCAGGCGGTATCACCGGAGTTTAAGTCATCGGCCATCGCCAATGACGGCATCAACAGGGCAATCATGGCCAGGAAACTGCCGGCCATACCTTTGTTTTTGCCGATAAAGCTTATAAAGCGTGTCATCGTAAATTTCCTCCGTACGAGATCAATTAAAGGGCATCGCCGCCAGTTTCGCCGGTACGAATCCGGACCACCTGTTCCAGGCTGAATACAAAAATCTTTCCATCACCGATCTTGCCGCTGTTGGCTGCCTTGGAGATGGACTCGATGACCTTGTCCGCCTGATCGTCGGCTACGGCAACTTCGAGTTTGATTTTGGGCAGGAAATCGACCACGTATTCCGCCCCACGGTATAGTTCAGTATGTCCTTTCTGGCGTCCGAACCCCTTGACTTCGGAGACGGTCATGCCCTGGACACCTATCTCGGATAACGCCTCTCGCACATCATCGAGTTTGAAAGGTTTTATTATCGCTGTTATCAACTTCATGGAAACACCTCCCGTATATTGTGGCCTCGTCCGGGCAGACAGAGGCTGGCTTTAAATTGAAGAAATCAGAAGTTGTTGTGTAAATTTATGCACAGCAACTTATTAATGTGATTCAACCATAACTGATTAATGCTGCATCTTTTTATGTTTATGACGCCAAATCTTTTTATCCTTCATCATAATCAATGTGCCATCCTCCAATTCCATTTCAACACCCTCCTTCATTTCCATGGGTTTACCATTTTCATCAACCATACGCATGGTACCGTCATCGTTAATGAAAAGATGCGAACCATCCTTTAAATGCAACGGGCAATCTTCAGACTGCTCAGCCGAATATCCAGCCATGCTGACAGATATGGCTGAAAGCAAAAGCACAATGTATGTTAATTTACGCATTTTTCTACACCTCCTGATATTCATCAGTTAAATAAGCCCAAATAGTTTCGGGGTTGAATAATTATTTAAAAACTACTGGATACAGTGAAAATCGCAGTGGCATCGCAAAAATCGGTGCCACCAAAACAGTCGGTATCACTCAGGTCAGTATCAACGTATGAAATATCAAATGTGAAGGCACTGATATCCTTGGAAATACCAACATGCCAGTCAAGGTAGTCAGGCGTGCCAAACTGTGCATTATCATCGATCCACTGATGACCGACATGCCCGGATAGAGACAAATCAGCAACTGGCAATGGAATACCGACATCACCATGCAGGTAAGTCGCATCACCACTTTCGAAGAAATAGTCCGGGCTGTAGTTCACCCCACCGGCAATATTGAAACTACCGAAGTCATAACTCAATGAACCATAGACTTCAAAATAGTCGTAATCAGCAACACCCGTCCCAGTGTCTGAACCCGGATACATGTAATAGAGACCACCGGCGTCCCAACCAATACCGGTACCGGCAAATTCCCCGGCAAAACCGCCATAGAAATCGATTTCCAGATCTGCATCGTCCACCAGGGCAGGGTTAACTGAAGTATCTTCGCCGAAGTCAAGATTGGAAGCCCAGACACCCGCATAAAAACCAAAGGGGGTGTAGGAATAATCAAATCCGCCTGACAGTGCCGGATCCTCGGTGGTCTGGCTTATGCCCCTGAAACGGTAATCAGTAGATAACGCCACATTGGCACTGAATTCATGGGGTGAATCGTCTGCATAAACTGCCACCGGTGTGCTTAACACCAGCGCCGTTGCCATAATACAAATCATTTTTTTAAAGCTCGTTTTCATCATGTATCCCCTCTAGACTTGTGCTCTACAAAAATTTGAAAGAGTTAAACGTATCAGTAAATGGCCATTTACTTACGCCTTTAGCAATACACGTTCCATGCCATATATAGAATTTATTTTTAAATACATAAGGTTACATATCATTAAGACTAATGATGATGATTTCCGATGATGTAATTTGTGATTTAATTGCACTTTAATGGTGCAATATAGATAGAAGCGCACTGTGCTTGTGCAGTGGCAGCGCCCACGTATATAAATGGTCGAAATGATAGAATTGCGGCCTGATTTCTGGATTTACCTGAATAAAGAGTAGAAATTATCAATGGCTGAACAAGCAAAAATTGATTCACTGATTAAACAAGTCCTTGCCAATCTTCCGGCAGATTTACGGCAGGCGAAACACGACATTGAAATCAATCTGAAGGCTGCCCTGCAAAAAACCTTTACCCGAATGGAGCTGGTCACACGTGAAGAATTTGATGTGCAGACAGAACTGCTATCACGGACACGCGCTGCGCTGGAAGAACTTGAGAAAAAACTGGATGAGCTGGAAAGGACAAGTTGCAATAAAAAATAATCCGGTAAATACAGCTTTATATTTATCCGGCGACTGAATAAAATGATTCACTGATCATTCACAGCCAGGCAGGGTAAAAGGGAGATAAAGGACTATGAGTATTGCCATTGTTTACAGCCGCGCACAGGTTGGTATACACGCCCCGCTGGTCACCGTCGAAGTACATCTAACCCGTGGTCTGCCGTCTCTTGCCATCGTTGGTCTGCCGGAAGCGGCAGTAAAAGAGAGCAAGGATCGTGTCCGCAGTGCCATTATTAATAACCATTTTGAATTCCCTCTACACCGCATCACCATCAATCTTGCACCAGCAGATTTGCCGAAGGAAGGCGGGCGATTCGATCTTGCGATCGCTCTTGGTATACTCGCAGCATCCAACCAGATCCCGCAGGACAATCTCGATCAATATGAATTCATCGGTGAGCTTGCCTTAACGGGAGAACTGCGGCCGGTGCGTGGCATCGTGCCGGTTACCAAGGCGATCAAGGATGCCAACCGAAAATTGATATTACCCATGTCCAATGCGGATGAAGCCGGTCTGGTCAGTGATATTGAAATATTGCCTGCCGGACATTTTATGAAAGTGTGTGCACATATTGCCGGCCGCGAACAACTCACCTTGCACTCTACACAACACAATGTTGTTTCAGCATGTACTGAAAAGGACCTGTCAGAAGTGCGTGCACAACAACATGCCAAACGTGCGCTGGAGATCGCTGCTGCCGGTGGTCATAACCTGATCATGATCGGACCTCCCGGCACTGGCAAGACCATGCTGGCTGAAAGACTACCGGGAATCCTGCCGCCGATGACTGAAGAACAGGCATTGGAATCTGCGGCAGTGACTTCGATTAGTACGCACGGTTTCGATCCTGCCAACTGGAAACGGCGTCCGTTTCGCAGTCCACACCATACGGCATCGGGTGTCGCACTGGTGGGCGGCGGCAGTCATCCACGTCCGGGAGAAATTTCCCTCGCCCATCATGGTGTGTTGTTTCTGGATGAACTGCCGGAGTTTGATCGGCGCGTGCTGGAAGTATTACGCGAACCACTGGAATCGGGACGAATCATTATTTCACGCGCTGCGCATCAGGCAGAATTCCCGGCACAATTCCAGTTGGTCGCCGCCATGAATCCCTGTCCTTGTGGTTATCTTGGAGATTCATCCGGCCGTTGTCATTGCACCGAGGACCAGGTCCGGCGATATCGCCAGCGTATTTCAGGTCCGCTGCTCGATCGTATCGATCTGCACATTGAAGTGCCCAATGTGCCGCGGGAGATCCTGCAAGAAAAAAATCATCCGGCCGAATCCAGCGCCCAGGTACAGATCAGGGTCGGTGCCGCATATACGCGCCAGCTTGAACGCGCCGGGAAATCCAACCATAAATTAAGCAACCGGCAGGTGGATGCTTATTGCAAACTGGATTATGCAAGTACACGGTTACTGGAGCGCGCTATTAACCAGTTGGGATTATCAGCACGCGCCATGCACCGTATTCTCAAGGTGGCCCGTACCATTGCCGACCTGGCTGGCGCTGAACAGATAGATGCAAGTCACCTGGCCGAGGCCATCAACTATCGCCGTCTGGACCGTGCCAGACCCTGATTGTTTTTTTCCCTCCCCTCTCAGAGGGAGGGAAAGGAAGAGAATTCTTTGTTGCAGGATTCTTGCAATCAATTCAAATCACTCTCAGAATTTTTCAGCTTGCGCCAGGCAGTCGATTCAGGTGAAATAAAACAATCATGAATAAGCAGCAATACCATATCAAGGTTGAGGTAAAGACGACCTACGTCCAGGAGCAATCCGAACCGGAAAATAACCGTTTTGTGTTCGCCTATACCATTACTATCACCAATACCGGCCAGGTTCCGGCCCAGTTGCTGAGCCGGCATTGGGTCATTACCGATGCCAATAACAAGGTTCAGGAAGTACGCGGTGAAGGCGTGGTGGGAGAACAACCCTATCTCACACCCGGGGACTCATTCCGTTACACCAGTGCAGCCATGCTCGAAACACCTGTGGGTTGCATGCAGGGGAATTACCAGATGATCGCAGATGATGGCGTGGAGTTTGACGCCGAGATCCCGGTCTTTAATCTTTCCACCCCCCACACGATTCACTAGTGACTGGTCAATTATTGGCGCTTGGCCGTTCCTTGTTACTTGTGACTTATCACTTGTAACTGCTTTATGCCTGTTTACGCGATCGGTGACATCCAGGGCTGCTATCAGGAACTACTGGCGTTACTTGATAAAATAAATTTTGACATAACCAATGATCGCCTCTGGTTCACCGGCGATCTCGTCAACCGCGGGCCACATTCACTTGAAACCCTGCGTTTCGTAAAACAACTGGGTGACAGGGCCATCGTCACACTCGGCAATCATGATCTGCACCTGCTCGCTGTTGTATTAAATACTGCAAAAAAACTCACCAAAGATACGCTGGATAGCATTCTCACAGCGCCCGATCGAATGGAACTGCTGGACTGGTTGCGCACCCGCCCGCTCCTGCATCATGACAAGAGCACCGGCTTCACACTGATCCATGCCGGACTGCCTCCACAATGGGATTTAAAACAGGCCACCGATCTCGCGCATGAAGTCGAGGATGCGCTCAGAATCAATAAATTCACGGTATTTTTTGAACACATGTATGGTGATAAACCGGATCGCTGGTCAGATGATCTCACAGGCTGGGACAGGTTACGTATGATTGTTAATACTTTCACCCGTTTGCGTTACTGCGATGAGCAAGGGCGTCTTGCACTAAAAGAAAAAGGCCCGCCGGGCTCACAATCCAAACCTTATCAACCCTGGTTCACCATTTCGTCACGCCAAACAAAAAAAGAAAAAATCATCTTCGGCCACTGGTCCACCGTACATCTCGGCAATATCAAAAACTTTCCGGAATATAACGTTTATCCTCTGGATACCGGCTGCCTGTGGGGAGGTACACTGACAGCACTACGTCTGGAAGACAAAAAGTACTTCAGTGTACCTTCGCAACAAGCACGAACATTCAGCAAAGATTGAATCAGAACGCTTTACTGATTCCACCTATTAGACGAAATTCGGGATCACTCTGAGTGCCGTTCAGATCATTGACAACAGGAATTCCGGCAGAGGAAAAGATTGCCCAGCTGTGCCCAAAACCTATACGTACACCGGGAGAAAAATAAATTAAATGTCCACCAGTATGTACATCAACCACACCTGCCACTTCATCTTTTCCACGCACATCACCATTCAATTCCAGTGCAACATCCACATAATCCAACACATTAAAACCACGATGATGATGATTATGTCCGCCGCCGGGACTAAAAACACGATAACTCAGGGCTAAATTGTAATTAATCACATCACCCAAATCAGTCTGTTGGGTCCCTTCCGTGGTCAGGGTATAAAGAATATTTCCTGAAAACCCCAACTTGCCCAGAATCCGGTTATAGGAAAGACCAAAAAACGGATCCCGGGAACCTGATCCCGGTTGATGATCGGCTTCAAATAATTCCCCTTCTTCCTCACGCACCCGGGTAGTTCCGGTTGGTGTTTTGATGCCTCCCAGTAAGGCAAGATCCCGGGTAGCGTCATGCAGAATGCGAAACTGACCAAACGCACTGACATCCCCAAGACCTGCGGAATCACCGGCAAACTCCACTTCACCCACACCCATTTCGTCATGTGCTGCACGTATGTTGTTTCGTTCAACATAAGGGACGCTGACACCTATCGTGAAATTATCGGTAACACCAAAGGCAAGGTTGGCTTTCAGGTTAATCAGATTGTCAGTACTGTGGATATGAACATCTGCCGCACCGAAGGCTTCCAGTATTGAATCCGGGATATCATCAAATTCGACGAATTGCACACTGGTACCCAGAACGAATTCACCTTTGCCAAGAGTTGCACCAGGTATTGTCATGATCGCGCCGGCGACACCGGTTTCAAAACTCGGACTGGCATGATCAGCCATGGCTACAGGGACATACATCAAAGAAACAAAATACAATCCGGCGATCAAAATATTTTTTATGTTGAACATTGATAAAAATTCTCTTGATAATTAATTTTCCATGCGCACGCGCATATTTTGTCACAATCGTGTGGCAAAAGTTGTTAGAGCATTAAATTAAACGAGAATGGGCGGACCGCGAATTACGCAATTATTGCAGGAATATTGTTGATAGTGTGGTGTGTTATAAAGCGTATTAATTTCAGCCCGTATTGCATCGAACAATCCCG
>MGYU01000063.1 GCA_001801885.1 Gammaproteobacteria bacterium RIFCSPLOWO2_12_47_11 | reverse complement strand
TCATGCAGGCCGTATTACGGGGAACTGCGGAGCGCGTCCGTCCCATTATCATGACCGCCGTGGCAGTCATCGTTGGTCTGCTGCCCATCATGCGGGGTGGAGGGACCGGCTCAGATGTGATGCAGCGTATTGCTGCGCCAATGGTAGGCGGCATGTTAACGACAACCGTATTGTGTCTGTTAGTGTTGCCTGTGATTTATGGACTTGTATTGCAAATTAAGGAACGTCAACTACACGATTAATCACCGATTCCATAATGATCTTGCTCCGGTTTAATGGATATCCAATTGCCGGGACAATTTTCACGAGGAGGGTGTATATGATAAAGAGAGGAATAGAAAATGAAAATCATCAATTTAGTCTTGTCCCTGATCATTGCCGTAACGGGCGCGCTGGTGGGCATGGGTGTGGCATACGCCGCAACGGCCGTTACCGTGTACAAGAGTCCGGCTTGCGGCTGCTGCGAGAAATATGTGGGCTATTTACGAGAGAACGGTTTTGCGGTGAAAGCCGTGAATGAATCCAACATGGATGCCATTAAGAAACGTTATAGGGTGTCGCATGTCGCCAGTTGCCACACAGCACTGGTCAACGGCTATGTGATCGAGGGGCATGTACCGGTCAGCGCTATCCGCAAGTTACTCAAGGAGAAACCAGCCATACCCGGCATCAGCGCGCCCGGCATGCCGATGAATTCACCGGGCATGGGAGAGATGAAGAAGGGAACGCTGACCATCTACGCCGTTCCGAAAGATGGGGAAAAACCGCATGTGTTCTCAATCGAGTAACTCGTCCCAAGGCAATGACAGTGGCAGTAATCATTACAGGTCTGTTACCCCTCTTCCGGGGCAGCGGCACCGGCAGCGAGGTCATGACCCGCATCGCTGCACCTATGGTGGGCGGAATGATAACCGCGCCATTGCTGTCACTGTTCGTCATCCCCGCCGCCTACCGGTTGTTGCGGAGGCGTACTGACTGAACCGGGGCACTGCATAACTTGTCTTAACATGTACTATACTTTATTCAGAGGTTTTGAGTGGGATACTAATGATATGTTGCGCCGTATAGCCGTAATATTTTTTATCCTGGCGAGCCTGGTTTTGCAGGTCAGATCGGTTTACGCATGTGAATTATTGGACGGCTTAACTACAGCGAAGTGTTGCTGTTCGCATGATATACTGCATGAAGATTGTTCCCTGGATAATCGTTGCCCGGCATCCCATACATCCCGGCAGGATCCTTGTTGTATCAGTGTAATTACTCTTGATACGCAATTCATTACTGAAATTTCCGGGCCGGCGGAGTATGAGAAAACCTGGACTGTCACAGCGCCTCCGTTAACGGTAATCATTAATTCAACCAACCTGGAACTACTACAGGGATCGAAACAGCGTCTGATTACCGCTTATGGTTCACACCTGATTTACCCCAAGCTTCCACTCTATCAGGCAACCAATCGCCTGAGAATTTGATACACCTTGTCCCACCAGCTTTGAAATCAAGCTGGCTGTTTTTTTCCAATTAACTAATTAAACATACACAAATGGCCCTACGCCGTATAAGGAGATTCAAAATGAAAAGTCAATTTAAGAAACAATATCCAGTATTAATGACCATGACATTTGCTTCGTTATTGATGCTCTCTGCCACACCTGTGCAAGCAGCAGATAAATCCGCGTCTTGTAAAGAAGCTCAGTCGACCTATCGGGTTGGCGCGCCAGGCAAAGGCACTGTCCTCCGTAAACAGGATTGCGAACGGGTTGAGTTTTCCGCTTTTGAGCTGGGATCAACAAAACAACAGGACATGGGTTTTGAAGATAAAGGCACCGTGAAAGTAGGCAAGCCTACCCATAACCGGCGTCCAATAAACCGGTAAGTCATGAGATGCCTCTGATTAATTCAGAGGTGCCGTGGTGTAAAGTGAAAAATCAGTTTTCACTATTCGTTACCCTGAATAATTCCAGGAAGGAATTATTCAGGGTTTTTCAATCTTATTGTATGGAAAAAAACTACCAGCGCTGCTTAATGTGAGGCGGAATTTATTATACTCGCGATATCATGATGTTCATTTAAGGCATCATGGCCATCAATTTCCGAGGCAAGATGTTCCCTGGAACCCGGAGTATCCTGACAGTTACTCAACGTTAAACTGGCCGGCTCGAGCGAAACACCGAACGGCGCAACCTTTCTTAACGCACTCAAGCCAAGAATCTGCCGGCTGTTTCCCCGAAAGACAGCTACTTCCACATCTTCAATCACGCATCGGTCACCAATTCTGAGATGAGCAAGATGATATACAGGCACCCTGATCTCGGATCCATCCGCCATAACACCGGTTACATCTTTAACGTATTTCACTTGCGCTTCGTCCTTCAGCAGTCTGAGTGTCTTTTCATTTATTACCAGATATTCAGAACCGGTATCGAGCATCAATTCGCTCTTGCTGGTTCCGGCGAGATTAACCTGGACGTAGTAGGTACCGGTTTGTTTTGCCTGCATTGGTACAGCAGTCGTATTCTCGCCAGCCATAACAGGGAAAGTAGATAGTGCCGTTGTGAGAAGGAGAGTAAATTTCAGTAGTGATCTATTCATTACATTACAATGCTGGTATTGGTATGCCTCTTAGTAACGCATAATGCGTGCCCATATGTAATATCTTGATTATTCAATAGGATGCACATCCAGGTTAGTAAGAACGGGCGATAAAATGCACTATAGTAGTGCAATAATTCTCTTTATTGTTCCAATATAGTGCATTTAATCACATACCCTATACCATACAATACCGGGCCAGCTGGCACAGGCGGCATGATCACTGCACCGCTGTTGTCACTGTTCATCATCCCCGCTGCTAACCGGATTTTGTACAGCCGTTCCCAATATGTTGAATAGAGGACATGAATTATAAAGTTTTTTGTTGTAAACATAATCTTGACTCTGTAGTAGGGTACAGAGTCTATACTTTTGTAAACAGATAACCGGGAGTCAGGTATGAATGGCATGACTATAGGGCAGGTGGCGCAAAAAGCAGGTATCGGCATTGAGACCATCCGTTTCTATGAGCGCAAGGGTCTGATTGATGAACCGCCGCGTAAGGAAAGCGGTTACCGTTCGTATGATGCAGGCGTGGTCGACCACCTTGCATTTATACAACAGGCAAAGGAACTTGGATTCTCACTGAAGGAAATTGGTGAATTACTGGCGATAAGATCTGATACGAAAACCGCTTGCAATGACGTGAAACAGGTAGCTATGGAAAAACTGCGCGATATTGAAGCCAAGATAAAAATGCTGTCACGGATGCGCAGGAGCCTGAAGAAACTGGTGGATAAATGTCCCGGACAGGGACCGCTAAATGAATGTCCGATACTGGATGCGCTGGAGCGCAGGACACACACCTGAAATGGCAATAGTTGAACTTGTTTATGATAATGATTGCCCGAATGTGGCAGCGACACGGACACATTTGCTTAAAGCATTTACACTCCTTCAATTGAAACCACAATGGCAGGAATGGGAGATTAACGATCCTGACGCCCCCGCACATGTTCGATATTTCGGATCACCAACGATCCTGGTGAATGGAAGAGATATATCCGGCGATACAGAGGGAATGGTTACGAATAATTGCCGGATTTACATCAATGAAAATAATTCCATAAGCGGCGTTCCGCCTTTGGAAAAAGTTGTTAGTGCCTTGCGGGCAAAAAATCATGAAAAATACCGGTTCAGGGGCATTAAACATGCTGGTTTGAATATGGCGGTAATTCCCGCGATCGGGATTGCCATGCTGCCAAAGCTGGTTTGCCCTTTCTGCTGGCCTCTCTATACCGGTTTGTTGGGGACGGTGGGCATTAATTTTGTCAATTACACTCCTTACTTGCTGCCGCTGCTCCTTGTTTTTCTGGTAATTACAATTTCCACTCTGGCTATCCAGGCCAGAGGGAGAAGAGGCTATGGACCAGCACTAGCGGGATTGCTGTCTTCGATCATGATCCTTCTGGGGAAATTCCTGTACGAATCATCATTACTCACCTATGCGGGCATAGCCGGTGTGATACTGGCAGTTATCTGGCATGCCTGGCCAAAACATCATACAGATGTAGCTTTCTGTTCAGCCTGTGAAATAAATGAATCGAATCCTGTTAACCATCAACATAAGGAGGATATCAATCATGACGAAACGTAAAGTCGAAATATTCAGCGCCGGTTGCCCCATCTGCGAGAACACAATTGAACTGGTGAACAGCCTGGCATGCCCATCCTGCGAAATTGTTATTCATGATATGCATGACGAAAGCGTACAACAGCAGGCGAAAAAACTGGGCGTGAATTCAATCCCTGCCGTGGCGATTAATGGCAAATTGGCCACCTGCTGCCAGGGACGCGGTGTCAGCGCAGAAGCCCTCAAGGCTGGCGGGATTGGCACGCCACTCTGATAGTTAATAAATCAGAGTTCCCTGACTTGTATAAATGGCAATTTAGGCTTAAATATAAATTATGAAACATCAATACCGGCGCGTTACTCTATTGCTTGCCTTCATGTTGGCATTACAACCGGTAGCGGCCGGGTTTACAGGTTGTATGTATGATACAGACAAATCCGGGCATGTCGGATATGGAACGCAAACTATGGGTGGTGAACACGCAATGCACCAGCACGCTATGAATGCTGCCGATGTGATAGGACAACAGGGTGATTGTCTTGCTGATTGCGATTGTGCCGGTATGTGTCTGCATGCATGTCATGCGCCATCGTTGCTCGGCGCCATTAACATGGTCATGCTTGATGCTAATGAGTATAGATATTTACTGATCCAAGGTTTTTCTTTCCCCGGTTATACATTTCAACTGCTGCGCCCGCCTGCTGCCATCGTCTGAATCTGCATTTCACCATATCTGGTTAACGGATATTCCGGTGACCGGGAAATGTAATTTGGAGATGGATTATGGGTACCACTAGAACAGTATTAATTGTTTCCGTATTTCTTTTGACAGGCTGTGCACAAGTACCGCGCGATGGGGATTTTCCCTCCGTCAAAGGCCTGGTGGGCGAACGGATACCACAGAATATACATTGGTATCAGGGCAGTGAAGAAGATGAGCAGGTCAAGGCCGCGCTTGATGTACTCCTCAAACAACCTTTAACAGCAACGTCTGCAGTGCAGATCGCGTTGCTCAATAATCGCCGCTTGCAGGTGGAATACGAAGACCTGGGTATTGCCCAGGCAGACCTGGTGCAGGCCGGTCTGCTCAGCAACCCGGTGTTGTTTGCCAGTATTCGTTTTCCAAATAGTGGCAAGGGAACCAATAACACACAATTCGAGATTGCCAAGGACTTTCTGGACATACTCTTACGGCCCGCACGCCAGCGTATTGCGGCAGAGGAATTTGATCGTGTCAAATTAAGGGTGGCCAACGCTGTACTGGATCTTGCGGCTGAAGCACAAACGGCATTTTACCGGACACAAGGCAGGCAACAGCTTGTAAAAATATTTGAAGTGACAGCCGGGACTTCCCGCATATCCTATGAACTGGCGCAACGTTTCGATGAGGCCGGTAATCTCAGTGAACTGGAATTGGCACAGGAACGAGGTGCCGCTGCAGAAATGTCCGCAGAACTGTTGCGTGTCCAGGCTGAATTACAAACTGAGCGTGATAATCTGAACCGATTGATGGGTTTGACCGGTAGCACGGCAGGTCATTTGATGTTGGGTCTTGAATTACCTGAGCTTCCGGCAATCGATCCGGAACTGGAACTGGTTCAGAAGGCGGCATATGAAAACCGGCTGGATTTAATCGCAGCACAACACGAGATCAATCAACTTGAACAAGCACACGATCTGACCCGTGATTACCGCTGGATTGGCGGGGCCAGTTTTGGCGTGAACACGGAACGTGATACGGATGGTTCGAGCGTAACCGGCCCGAATTTCTCAGTCGAAATTCCCATCTTTGATCAACGGCAAGCGGAGATTGCCCGGCTCGAGTCATTTCTCGAACAGAGTAAATCGCGCTATGCGGCATTACGGGTAGCAATTGAGAGTGAAGTAGAAGCTGCAGTAAACCGGGTCAAGGCGGCACGCAGTATTACTCTGTATTACCGCGATGAACTGGTGCCTGCCAGAGAGCAGGTCGTTGAGTTTACCCAGCAGGAACAAAATTACATGCTGGTTGATGTGTTTGAATTGTTGTTCGCACGCTTGCAACAGACACTGGCCTATCGTGGCTATATCGAATCACTGACCAGTTACTGGACAGCGCGTGCGGAACTTGCTCGCGCCATCGGTATCGGCTTGCCGCTGGCGTTGGAACCTGTTGCAACACCGTCATCCGGACAACAAATGCCTGAGCAGCCAGACACAGGCCCGGAGCAACATAATCAAATGCATCATTAAGCGAGGAACCAAACATGATTACACGTCGAAATATATTGGCAGGTATTACCGGGCTATTCAGTCTGGGGCTGTTTGGCAAACTCCGGGCCGAGATGACACATGATATGCAACATGACATGCCGCCGGGTAACAAAATCACAACTGACAAACCTGCCGCGAAGGTCAGCAGGCAAACAAACTACACACCGGTGATAACCCTGAACGGACATACACTCCCTTACCGGATGAAAAACGGCGTGAAAGAGTTTCACCTCATAGCCGAAGAAGTAGAGCATGAATTCGCGCCGGGATGTGTCGCGAAATGCTGGGGCTATAACGGCACGACACCTGGCCCCACCATTGAGGCCGTGGAGGGCGACCGGGTGCGCATACTCGTCACTAACAAACTGCCTGAACACACCAGCATCCATTGGCACGGAATCCTGCTGCCTTCGGGGATGGATGGAGTGGGTGGACTCTCGCAACCGCATATCAAGCCGGGAGAAACCTACGCCTACGAATTTACTCTTAATCAACACGGAACTTATATGTACCACCCCCATGCGGACGAGATGGTTCAACTGGCGGTTGGCATGATGGGTATGTTTATTATTCATCCAAAGGACGGTGAAGAAATACCAATTGATCGAGATTATTGCTTCGTGTTGCATAACTGGGCATTACACCCCGGTACTTACCGCCCCGATCCGTCAATCATGGTTGATTTTGATCTATGGACATTTAACAGCAAGGTCTTTCCTGCGATTGAACCCATGGTTGCCAGAACCGGCGAGCGGTTACGCATTCGTATGGGTAATCTTTCCATGTGGAACCACCCTATACACCTGCACGGACATACATACTGGGTGACCGGATCGGACGGTGGACGCTGGCCGCAATCCATCTGGCGACCGGAGACTACAGAAATAGTCGGTGTGGGACAAACCCGTGATATCGAGTTTATAGCCTATCCCGGCGACTGGGCATTTCACTGTCACATGTCTCACCATACGATGAACGCAATGGGGCATGGCATTGCCAATCCGCTCGGTGTAGATCAAGCGGACGTTGCTAGGAAGGTTCAGTCACTATTGCCGGGATATGTACCTATGGGTCGCGACGGCATGGCCGAACATTCTGAACACCTAGCCATGGCTGAAAAAGCCGCCAAAGGTGAGATGGATAATATGAGCGGTATGCGCCGTGCATGCATCACGGTGCCGGTTTCGAGGGCCCGCGTAATACCATACCGATGATGTGGGGAGAAGGACCATTTGGACCACTTGAAATGGGCGGCATGTTTACAGTGGTTAAGATCCGGGATGGGGAGGTTACAAATAAAGAACTTGGTTGGTATGACAACCCGAAGGGAACCATTGCAAAGCGCGTCAATTGACTACTGCATCATTACCGCAACCCGATGGTAAATAATCCAGATAAAAAATTGAAGGAGTGAAACATGATTGAAATAATTCCAAACTGGCATCCGGTTTTTGTCCATTTTACCATAGGTTTGTTATTTACCTCTATTCTGCTTTTTCTTGTTACTCAAATTTTACCTAATAAATTAATTTTGCGTGACCAATTGCGGATTGTTGCCCAATGGAACCTCTGGATCGGTTATGCAATGGCGCTGATAACGGCCGTATTTGGCTGGTTTGCCTATAACAGTGTCACGCATGATGCGCCATCTCATGAAGCCATGACTCTCCATCGCAACTGGGCACTGTTCACACTGGGTATTTTCCTCCCCATAGTGATATGGAGTGCAGTTTCTATCCGGCAAAGAATAAATCCGGCCTGGATATTTGTTCTGCTCTTGCTCATTCCTGCATCTTTCCTTGCAAGAACAGGTTGGTTAGGTGCTGAAGCAGTGTATCGTTTTGGACTTGGTGTTATGTCACTCCCTAAGGCGGAAGATAAAGATCACGCCCATGATGATACCGACATGATGGAAGAAAAGTCTCTAGGAGAACATGTGCAACATAATAATGGGCACTAGAAATCTAACAAGGATGGTTCATTAAGATATAAAAAAAACAAGGAAATATGATCGCTATGCTATTTTTAGATTTCTTTTTTTACGCAACATAATCAGGCGCAGGATATATTGAGTGTAAAAACAAATAACAGTAATACAGGGTTTCAGTATTGTGTTTAAGAGAAATGCTAATATGAACATTGAATTTATTTCAAACCCCGGCGACTGGGCTTTTCACTGTCACATGTCTCACCATACGATGAACGCAATGAGGTGTGGCATTGCCAATCCGCTGGGTGTTGATCAAGCGGGGATAGATAAAAAAATACAATCACTCATGCATCACGGTGCCGGTTTCGAGGGCCCGCGTAATACCATACCGATGATGTGGGGAGAAGGACCATTTGGACCACTTGAAATGGGCGGCATGTTTACTGTACTCAAGGTACGGGACCAGATCGTCGATATCAAGGATGCCGGTTGGTATAAACACCCATCGGGCACACTGGCAAAACTTGCAGGCTGATTAATTAACACAAAACGACTTATATTAATGAGCTAAAAAGGTAAATTACGAATGATTTATTGATGTAAATCAGTAATTGTTTTCAAAGAGCTTTTATATTTATTTTTGGAGTTTGACCTATGTGTAACTCATATGTTTTAGACTTTGATTGAAAGTGTGAAATCATGAATATAACAGTAAGTGAAATTGATAAATCAAGGCGAACATTATTAACAGTAATATTGGGCGCTTTTGGAGGGATCGGCGCTGTTGCTACTGCCGTTCCTTTTATCAAGGCCATGTTGCCATCAGAGGGTACTAAATCAACTGGTGGCTCGGTAACAGTGGATTTGAGCAAGCTCGATCCCGGAGAGCAACGGACGGTGAAATGGCGGGGCAGACCGATCTGGATCCTAAGGCGGACCAGCGACATGCTGGAGAGTCTGGATGAAGTCAGGCATAAGCTTCGCGATCCGGATTCAGAGGTGTCCAGCCAACAGCCGGGTTATGCACAAAATGCAGGGCGATCGATTAAACCTGAATATTTTGTCTGTGTCGGTATTTGTACACATTTGGGTTGTGTGCCGAAATATCGCCCTGATGTTGCACCTTCTGATCTGGGCGTAAATTGGCTGGGTGGATATTATTGTCCCTGCCATGGATCCATGTTTGACCTTGCCGGACATGTTTACAAGGGAGTGCCTGCGCCTACAAACCTTGTTATACCTCCTCATCAATATACTGGAGAAAACGAGATTATTATTGGAATAGATTAAATGAAGATCTTATAAAGAACATTTCAGATTTTTATGAAAGAAAACAAGCATACGTTTCTGGTAAAAGAATTAGCAATATATTGCGAAGTAACGACCGATGCAATTCGTTACTACACACGACTCGGTCTTCTTAAACCGGTTCGCGATCCGGCCAATAAATACAACCTTTATAACAATGAAGATGTGCAGAAACTTAGATTTATTACCAGGTCGAAATATCTTGGTTATAGATTGAACGACATTGCAAGGATATTCAACGATTGTGAGAAAGGTAAATCACCTTGTCCGAGGGTAAGAAAGATTATAGAGCAGCGGATTCCCGAGAACAGAAAGAGACTTGAACAACTAGTGCAGTTACAGCAACGCATGGAAAGTGCGATGCTTCAGTGGGACAAGCTGCCGGATGGAATTCCTGATGGCGATACTATTTGTGCATTAATTGAGTCCTTTGAAGATGGCTAAACGGAATATGATAAAAATCAGTGGCAGTGAAAGAGTTCAGGAGAAATATTATGGCATTTAAAAAAATAATCGCTATTTTGCAATGTGCTGTACTTGAAAAAGCTGAAACTGCTTTGCAGGAAATTGGTGTGCCTGGCATCACTGTAACTTATATAAAAGGTTATGGTGATTATGCAAATTTTTTCCAGTCACCGCCATTAGTCAGGCATGCAAGAATCGAGATTTTTACGGAAGAAAAAAGTTGATTCAGTTGTCAGCACAATAATGCAGAGTGCACATACAGGTCTGGCGGGAGACGGCCTGATTACAA
Organism: Gammaproteobacteria bacterium RIFCSPLOWO2_12_47_11; assembly: GCA_001801885.1. Classification (GTDB taxonomy): domain Bacteria; phylum Pseudomonadota; class Gammaproteobacteria; order Eutrophobiales; family Eutrophobiaceae; genus 2-02-FULL-47-50. The sequence goes on along the minus strand of MGYU01000063.1, from coordinate 13,315 downwards.
TAATACCGGTGGAACATATATACAGTATAACCACACAATCGGAAATTAAATCATTTGTAACAACAGATTCATAGATAGGATAGATAAATATGAATAATCTGCATGCAGAACACAATAAAAAAACAGGGTCAACTCACCAAGGCTACCAAAATTATACATGCCCCATGCATCCTGAGATAAAACAGAATCAGCCTGGCAATTGCCCGAAATGCGGGATGAGTCTGGAACCTGTTGCTGCTCCTACAAACCTAACGAAGGTTGAATATATCTGTCCCATGCACCCACAAATTATCCGTGACGAGCCTGGAAACTGTCCAATCTGCGGAATGGTGCTGGAACCTCAAGCCTCTGAAACAGATGAAGATAATGCTGAACTCAAAGATATGACTCGGCGTTTCTGGGTCAGTGCCGCACTGGCCATCCCGGTTTTAATTAGTGCCATGGGCGCTGAATTCTGGCCGGAGCAGATGGCGGAGATTATTGATCCTCGTCTGCGCCAATGGCTTGAGATGGTCGTGGCAACGCCGGTAATCCTGTGGGGCGGCTGGATCTTTTATGTACGTGCTTTGCAATCAGTCATCAATCGCAGTCTCAACATGTTTACCCTTATTGGTCTTGGCGTGTCCGTTGCCTGGTTGTATAGCGTGATCGCAGCTGTCTTCCCCGGCATATTCCCACCATCCGTGTTTAATGAATTTGGTGTTGTGCCGGTTTATTTCGAGGCAGCAGCGGTAATTACTACCTTGATCTTACTCGGGCAAGTCCTGGAGCTGCGTGCGCGCAGCCAGACCAACGCCGCGATCAAGCTGCTGTTAGGGTTGGCTCCCAAGACGGCACGGCTGATCCGGGACGACGGGTCGGAAGAAGATATTCCGATAGAGCATGTCAAACCGGGTGACAGGTTGCGAATTCGGCCTGGTGAAAAAGTACCGGTCGATGGTATCGTCATCGACGGTCATAGTTCGGTGGATGAGTCCATGGTGACCGGTGAACCGATCCCGGTCAGCAAGCGCGCGGATGATAAATTAATTGGCGCAACGATAAATGGTACCGGCAGTCTCGTGATGGAAGCACAGCGGGTCGGCAGCGAGACCTTGCTTGCCCAGATCGTACACATGGTGGCCGAGGCGCAGCGCAGCCGGGCGCCGATCCAGAGGCTGGTGGATATCGTATCCGGGTATTTTGTTCCTGCGGTAATCGTCATTGCCATCATTACTTTCTTTGTGTGGAACATATGGGGCCCCGAGCCCCGCCTGGCACATGCCGTAATCAATGCCGTAGCGGTATTGATTATCGCCTGTCCCTGCGCGCTGGGTCTGGCGACGCCCATGTCGATTATGGTCGGCACGGGTAAGGGCGCAATGATAGGTGTGTTATTCAAAAATGCCGAGGCGCTGGAGATTTTGAGAAAGATCGACACCCTGGTGGTGGACAAGACCGGGACCCTGACCGAGGGCAAGCCCAGGCTGGTCAGTGTCATAACCTCACAGGAATATGATGAAGCCACGGTCCTGAAACTTGGCGCCAGCCTGGAACGCAGCAGTGAACACCCTCTTGCGCAATCGATAGTTGAAGGAGCAAAAGAACGGGATGTTTACTTCGCGGAGGTCAAAGATTTCAAATCGGTTACCGGTAAGGGGGTTACCGGTATTGTCGATGGTCATGAGGTTGCCATCGGAAATGCACGTTTGCTGGAAGATCTTGCGATTGAGGGGGATTCCCTGAGGGATAAGGCGGAGAAGCTACGGCGTGACGGGCAAACCGCCATGTTTGTAGCCATTGATGGAAAGGCGGCAGGTATTCTGGGTGTTGCGGACCCCATCAAGTCATCGACCCCGGAAGCCATCGAAACCTTACATAAAGAAGGGGTGAAGATTGTGATGTTGACCGGGGATAGCCGCACCACGGCGGAAGCGGTGGCGAAAAAACTTGACATTGACGATATCGTTGCCGAGGTCCTGCCGGAGCAGAAGGCGGAGATCGTGAAAAAATTCCAGACGGAAGGTCGCAAGGTAGCAATGGCCGGTGACGGGATCAATGATGCACCGGCACTGGCCCAGGCCGAAGTGGGGATAGCCATGGGTACCGGTACCGATGTCGCCATGGAAAGTGCAGGCGTGACCCTGGTTAAGGGCGATTTGCGCGGAATCGCCAGGGCGAGACGTCTAAGCCGGGCCACCATGCGCAATATCCGCCAGAACCTGTTCTTCGCCTTTATCTATAATTCGCTGGGTGTGCCTCTTGCCGCCGGTGTCTTATATCCGGTGTTCGGTCTGTTGCTGTCTCCTATTATCGCTGCGGCCGCAATGGCCTTCAGTTCATTGTCAGTCGTCATGAACGCATTACGGCTGAAAAGAGTGAGGTTGTAATGTTTGAAATATCAAACCAGCAAGGAATGAATTGCTCATAGTTGAGGAATTGTATGAAATGAACATATTGCCAATCGATAATATCCTGCAACGTTATGGAGAAATTTGCCGTGTAGTATGTTGTAACCTTGCCGCATGTAGAAATGCGGTATGGATGAATTGATGTGTTTAACAGGAAATAGAGGAGAACAAAATGCGTAAATTAGCCTTTGTATTGTTTTTAATTACAGCCATGGCAGCTGGTGCAGCGGATACCTCAGGTGAACCATTGTTGTTAAAGGACGGTTCTTATCTGTTTATCAATGAAGATGACACCATGCGCATGGTTGATAAGGACGGGAAATCCATTGAGATGGAAGATGGCGTTGAAATGGAACTGGAAGATGGAACACTGATCATGATGATGAATAAAAAGGTTTGGCGACATGAGCATAGAAAGCATAAAGGTTTACCGTAATATCCAACAACGTGATTTATAAATTCAGGGTTGCAGTATTTGTAGTGATACCGCAACCTTCGTTTATGTCATTGAAATCCGGATAAGAAATAGAGCATTGCATAGTTTAAATTAAACAGGATTTTTGGAGGTAAGTATGAATAGCAATATAAATCTTAAAGCTGTTGGTCATGCATCCAGTCTGTTTTTGGTTATTACATTTACGTTATGTGTTGGTTTTGACTTTTTATTTCCGGAGCATGCCATGTTTCGTGCCTGGCAAGACCTGTTGCCTGGTTTTGAATGGATCAGCTGGAAAAGTTTTTTTATAGGTTTGGCTGAAGCTTATGCATATGGCTGGTATTTCACTCTAATCTGGGTACCAATATATAATTATTGCATTTCAAGGAACGAAAAAAGCGGGTCATGTTGTCAATAATGCTCTAATCATAACTCATTATATTAACTATGAAACCAAGTAAATCTGAATATAAAAAAGAACTTCGACATCTTCAGATTGAATTAGTTAAGCTGCAGCGGCACCTTATTAGCCACAATCATCGTATCCTTATTATCTTTGAAGGCCGGGATGCGAGCGGCAAGGATGGCGTGATAAAACGCATCACACAGCACCTGAGTCCAAGAGAAACACGGGTCGTTGCTTTAGGCAAACCAACAGAGCGAGAAAACAAGGCATGGTATTTTCAGCGTTATGTTTCACATCTGCCTGTTGAGGCAGAAATGGTGTTGTTCAATCGTAGTTGGTATAACCGTGCAGGCGTAGAAAGGGTCATGGGTTACAGTACAAAGGCAGAATATGAAACATTTATGGAATCCGTAAATGGTTTTGAGGATTTGTTGATTCGTTCAGGCCTGAATCTGATGAAGTACTATCTGGATATCAGTCGTGAGGAACAAAAACAGAGACTGACTGATCGTAGAAAAGATCCTTTGAAACAATGGAAAATAAGCCCCGTTGATCAGGTAGCATTTAAACGATGGAATGATTACAGCAAAGCACGCAATGAAATGTTAGAGCGAACAAGTACGAAAATTTCCCCCTGGTTTATCGTGAAGGCTGATAATAAAAGAGACGCCCGGCTCAATGTTATCAAGGATATTTTGAGTAGAGTTGAATGTCCGGAAAGAAATGAGCACCTTTCTGTGCCGGATCCAAATATTGTTTCCAAATATAGAACTTCTTTGTTGAAAAACGAGTATATAGTCCCTTGAAGTCTTTCAATGCTACAAAATCATGAGGTCATTAATATGAAAGATCAACATGCCCAACCTTCGCAGAACAAAAGAAATAATCTGGTGATGTGGGTATTTTTTGGATTTATTGCCTACTTTTTGATCACTGAACACTGGGCACACATTATACCGTATTTGCCATGGCTTATTTTATTGGCGTGCCCGTTATTGCATGTATTTATGCATGGGGGACATGGTCATGGCTCTAACGAAGAGGAGCATGATAGCCATAGTACCCACGATACTCATTCTCATCACAAGGAGGAATAATTATGGAACATGGATCAGCTTATGGACTTTGGTCACTGGTAATTATCAACTCAGCAATTTTTATCATTTTTGCATTCAGCTTTGCCAAACCGCAAACTAGCCGTGACTGGCGATCGCTGGGTGTCTTCTCGGCATTTATCGTTGCATTGTTTACCGAGATGTACGGTTTCCCTTTAACCATTTATCTGTTGTCTGGATGGCTTGCTACAAATTATCCCGGGATTGATTTCCTTTCCCATGATTCCGGCCACCTTTGGCATACGTTGTTTCGCATGAAAGGAAATGCGCATTTTGATTTTTTACATATCCTGAGCAACATTGCAATTTTTGGTGGTTTTTGGTTATTAGCTAGTGCTTGGAATGTGCTTTACAAGGCTCAACAATCCGGTACTCTCGCAACATCTGGCGCTTATAGTTATCTACGTCATCCTCAATACCTTGCTTTTATTATCATAATGCTTGGTTTCTTGTTGCAGTGGCCAACATTGCCCACCCTGATCATGTTTCCTGTTCTGGTTTATTTCTATGTGCGACTTGCGAAACGGGAAGAACGGGAAGCGCTGGTGATGTTCGAGGAAGAATATAATAACTATATGAGAAATATTCCTGGTTTCATACCACGAATTTTATCAAAACAAACCAGCGCTTCCCGTTCTTCCCGTTGAAAAAATCGCGAACATCACACTGGAACGGGGCATCTGGCCGTAAAGGCCATATCAGAACCCGGGAAACATGACCTTACTTTATATAATTTGGAGTTAACATGATATCCATCCAATATGTATGGCTGGTCTGGTCAACAGCTTTTTTAATTCCCTGGATTATCTTATATGCCGTTATTCCGTCTCACAGAAAGGTCATGTTGTGGACCAGTCTGTTTACCATGCCATTCGGTTTGACGGAGCCATTATTTGTACCGGAATACTGGTCGCCTCCGAGCTTGTTCAATCTTGCATTAACAACGGGATTCGATATTGAAAGTTTAATTTTTTGTTTTGGTATTGGGGGAGTAGGTGTTGTGTTATACAACGTAATAACAGGTGCCCATTTTGGACCAGTATCGGAAGCCTACCATCGTTCCCCCCTGCATAGGCATCATAAACTTGCTATTGCAACTCCATTTATAGCCTTTCCATTGCTTTATTTTTTCCCATGGAATCCGATTTATCCTGCCTTTGTCTCGATGATTACAGGCACAATTGCAACGATCCTGTGCCGGCCGGACCTGAAAGCAAAAACGTGGGTAGGAGGTGTATTGTTTCTTATATATTACTGGTTTTTCGTGGAAGGAATAGAACTGCTATCGCCGGGCTACGTGGAACAAGTCTGGAACCTGGACGCTCTGTCAGGCGTAATTATTTTAAACTCACCCTTGGAAGAACTGATCTTTGCCTTTACCTTTGGAATGTACTGGGCGGGTGTCTATGAGCATTTTACCTGGATGAAATCAGGTAACTGACTGATGCAGATAAAATTGTAGTTTGACGGTAGAGTAGTTCAAATGGACCGGAATTTATCAGTAGATAAAGAGTCATAGCATTACTGGTATTAAACGGTATATACACATGAGACACCTAATCAGAATATGGATTTTTATTTCAGCATGTGCTGCATTTTTATTAACAGGATGTGTATCCAGCCTGACTCCCGTTGAGGTCTCTGACGGGTTCTGGACTGCTGTAAAGAGCCGGGACAATCAGTCCATCAGGAAATATATAGCGTCTGAATCCAGAAATGAGGATGATTTAACCGGGAATTTACTCCGGATTAACAGTTATGCTCTGGGACGTACGGTGATAGACCAGGGACAGGCCTGGGTGGATACGACTGTGGAAATCTCGGGTAATGATCCATTTAAAGTGCCGATAAAAACCGTGTTGTTGCAGGAGAATAATCAATGGAAAGTGGATTACGCAGCAACCGTTGCACCCATCTCAAACAGTAGCGATGTTGCACGATTGTTGGGTAACCTGAATGAACTGGGAATACAATTTGCTGATAAATTAAACCAGTCATTGGGGGAAATCCAGAAGGCGATGCCCGAAGTGCAGAGAGAACTGGAGAAGATTGAAGAAAGCTTGAAACAGAAACTGCCGGAACTGCAACAGCGCATGGAGGAATTCATGCGGCAACTGGAAGAGGCCCTGGGTAACAAATCCAAAACCCAGCCAACCCCGCGCACCAAAGAGATATAATATAATTCTATAATTTACATTGACTTTGCGCCCGTCTAGTCTTTAAATCATATGTATACATCAAAGGGGTGGGGGATCACATCATGCGTATACTTTTGACTGTCTTGTTCTTTGTGTCCTTTTCAATGCATGTATCCGCAATAGAGCCAGTCAATGACCAACAGGTGATGCTCTATTATCATATCCCGCTGGGTGCAGATAAACAGCACAGCAAGCATCAATTTGGTTTGCGTTTTGATAATACCAACCATGATCCCCGCGATGTCGTCCAGATCAGTACCCTTGAAGCCAGACCTGCAACAATGGATTTCAGGATGGGATACGATGGGGTGCAATCAATCAGGATCCATGGTGTTGATTATGCAGCTTATCTGATTGCCAGGGCGGCCGAGGGTGAAGACAGTCCGGTTGAACCTGTTACCGAAGCCCAGACCGCTGAAGAAGTAACCACTGCGGAAACTGCACCGGCAGAAATCGCGGAAGCACCCGAAGAAAAAGGACCGATCCAGAAAAAACTCGAAGAACTGCCATTCGGAGTTGTGATCGGGGTCATGATCGGTATAGGTATAATCGCCGGAATCGGGGGCTGACCTGGTAGTAAATTATCAAATCCCCATATTACTGAGTGTAACCATAATATCGTTCAGTATAGCAGTGGCACGTGGGTGCTCCGTTTCGAAATGCTGAATCGTTTCTTTTATATCTTTTACTAACCCGTCATCGTTATCATCCGGTTTTTCCAGTTTTGCTTCCAGGTCGCCGATAATCCGGTTCAGCTTTTTTCTGGATTCAATATCATCTGTTGCAAGGTGATTGATTTCATTGCGTAATCTTTCGAGGTCGTCATGTAATTTTTTGTTTTTCATAATGAATAAAAGTCAGAAGTCTTAGTGTAATTGAGTATATATCAGAATTAAATCAGTTGAATTCAATCTTTCCTATCCCGGGTAGCTTGACTGCCGGCTCAAAGGGATTGATACCAGAAACCAGGCCGAGAAAATTAATTTCTATACCTTCTACCTGACTGGCCAGTATACCAAACAGACCAAAGACGGAGACTTGAAAACCTGTGCCACTCGGTGGCGTGCTGATGATATTTCCGTTCAGTAAATAGTCCTTGCCGATTGCACTGGGCGGCAGGTCCAGTTTCAGTTCCGGTACATGGCGGCCAATGTGGGCGATGAATGTATTACTGTTGGGACCGGGCCAGAGCACATATTTATACTGATATGGATAGCTGGTTGCTGCCTCTGCAATCCTGGGGATCGCTCTTTCCGCAATGTCACCACGAATATCCAGGATAATTTCAGGTGTGTAACCATACCAGGCCCGGTCCGGGCTATCTGTTTTGGAAACAACCACTGGTAACCCGCGTCTTGTATTCCAGCCCAGTACATGGTGAACAGTAAACTCGGTTGCATTTTTCTCTTTTGTAGCAATCCAGGTATGTACTGCAAAAATACCCCGCCAGTTGAACGCACGGGCAGCATAGACTTGTACAACGGCTTCAGCGGTTTCATCCGGTTTGGGGGCAATGCCGGTACTGTCACGATTTGCTGTTGTCCAGTCATTGTTCAAAGCCAGGTTTCTGCTAAACAACATCAATAATGGCCCCATCAGATTAATGATGAGAAAGGATGTTAATAACATTTTAAAAACTTTTCTTGCGCGCTTAGTCATGAAAGACAGGCCGGGAGATGCACCATGGAAGGTTTAAACACATATCAAAAAAGTCTTAATAATTGGTGGGCCCGGTAGGACTTGAACCTACGACCCATGGATTATGAGTCCACTGCTCTAACCAACTGAGCTACAGGCCCGGTTTTGCAACATACTATCATCTACATGTTTCGCCACTATAACTTCAGCCCTAAGCTCGATCATCCTGATCTCGCTAATGGCCCTACCTTGGACTTCGTGTCCAAGGCGCTCGCAGGGAAATTGATTCACTGGATCAATTTCATTTTCCTGCTCGCCCAACTGAGCTACAGGCCCGAATGAATCAGTAGAAAGTGTAAAGTAACAAGGAATAAGTAACAATAAAGGAAACAGAGTTTAAAAAACGACGACAAATATCAGAACCTTCCCGGACTAATCCAGGAAGGTTTTGAGTTGTTCAGAACGTGAAGGATGACGCAGTTTCCTGAGCGCCTTTGCTTCGATCTGACGGATGCGTTCACGGGTTACATCGAACTGTTTGCCGACCTCTTCCAGCGTGTGGTCGGTGTTCATATTGATACCGAAACGCATGCGTAATACTTTAGCTTCACGTGGTGTCAGACCTTCCAATGCTTCGCGTGTGGTCCTGCGTAAGCCTTCGAACCCGGCTGAATCGCTGGGCGCAAGAATATTTAAGTCCTCAATGAAGTCACCCAGATGTGAATCTTCATCATCTCCAATCGGGGTCTCCATCGAAATCGGTTCTTTGGCAATTTTCAATACCTTGCGGATCTTTTCTTCCGGCATTTCCATTTTTTCAGCCAGTTCCTCGGGGGTTGGCTCGCGGCCTTTCTCCTGCAGGATCTGCCGTGATATGCGATTCAGTTTATTGATTGTTTCAATCATATGCACCGGGATACGGATGGTCCTGGCCTGATCTGCGATCGAACGTGTGATGGCCTGGCGTATCCACCAGGTAGCATAAGTCGAAAACTTGTAACCGCGCCGGTATTCAAATTTATCAACCGCTTTCATCAAACCGATGTTACCTTCCTGAATCAGATCGAGGAACAACAAACCACGGTTGGTATATTTTTTGGCGATTGAAATCACCAGTCGCAGGTTGGCCTCTACCATTTCCTTTTTTGCACGGCGGGATTTTGCTTCACCAATCGATACCCGTCGGTTGATTTCCTTTATATCAGTAATAGTTAATTCTTCATTGAACAATTGCCCGAGCTTTTCCTGGATTGCAATAATTTCATCCTGCAATTCCTTGATGTTTTTTGCATAGGGCTTGCTACGTGATTTAGCCAGGGACTTGGTCCACTGGATATTGGTCTCATTACCCGGGAATAAGGAAATAAACTCCTTGCGCGGCATTTTGCACCGTTTAACGCAAATATTCATAATGCTACGTTCTGCACCACGGATAATCTCGATAAGATTACGGACATTGTTAGTCAGGATGTCAATAAACTTTGGTGTCAATCTCAGGCTGAGGAATGTCTGGCATAATTCATTCAGTAGTTCCTGCGATTTTTTGTGATGGCGGCCATTACGTTTGATGGAGCGTGTCAGCTTGTTGTAGATCTTTTCAATTGCCTCAATGTGTACCCGTACTTCTTCAGGATCCAGCATGGCCTCCGGTTCATCATCCGTATCATCATTGTCATTATCTTCATCCGCATCTTCCTCATCCTCATCTGCTGCAGGTTCAGCATCAGCATCATTTTTCATAGGCAATTGACCACTGTCCGGATATTCCTCAGTATCATTGAAGCCAATGATGATATCGCTCAGCTTGAGTTCTTCCTTAGTGATAGAATGATGGCTGTTAAGCAGGCTTTCAATAGTGCCCGGATAGCAGGCAAGCGCCTCCAGCATCTGGTTAATGCCTTCTTCAATGCGTTTTGCAATCTTGATCTCGCCTTCGCGGGTAAGCAGGTCTACCGTGCCCATTTCGCGCATATACATGCGGACCGGATCGGTAGTACGGCCAAACTCACTTTCGACACTCGCAAGTGCGGCAGCAGCTTCGGCAGCGGCCTCTTCATCCGGTCCTTCGGTGCTGTCAGTCATGATGATCTCGAGGTCGGGCGGGGACTCATAAACGGTGATGCCCATGTCATTGATCATATTGATGATGTCCTCGATCTGCTCGGGATCGACAATGTCATCAGGCAGGTGATCATTGACCTCATGATAGGTCAGGAAGCCTTGTTCCTTACCTTTGGCGATAAGTACTTTTAATTGTGACTGATCGTCTTCTTGTTCAATAAGTTCTGTATTTTCCATATATGTGTGCGAATTGGCTCAGGATTTGCTATGATTAAGTTGTTGATAACCAAGAAGAATAGTTATTAACGTAAACATTCAAGTTTAGCACAGCTTTTTGTGCGCTGCCACTTTGATTAGTCGTTTTGGTCGTCCCGTTCCCTGCTGTATAAACGGCGGAATTCATCCAAGTTGTTGATGTTTTTAGACAAGATCTCACGTTTTTTCCGGGTAAAGGCCTGTTCAATCTTTGAAATATAGTCCATAAACTGCCGTTTGATGTCTTTTTCTTTGCTTGTAATTTCATCGGTCAATAAGGGGTCTTCCATGACCGCCAGTTCCCGTAACCTGTGCTCATAGCGGGTTCCCCGCCAATGTTCCAGGATACTGGCGCATGTAGTATTGGGATGTTGCTGGATGTAGTTCAGGAGCTCACGCAGAAAATCCACGCCTTTTTCATCAACACCGGTTAGCCGATCCACAATAACCTGATCACGGCCAAGCGCCGGTTCGTGTAATAAAAGGCGTATAGTCTTGCTTATATAGGTTGTTGGCGATTGATTAGGTAGCACCCGGTGGATTTTGCTGGTGTCTCTTTTCGGGGCTAGCGGTTGTTTACTTTGCATAAATTGCCTGAGCGAATCTACTGGCAATTGGCACTGCATGGCCAGGTCTTTCAGCAGCAATTCCCGGAGCGCACCTGCGGGTAATTTTGCCAGGTAGGGCATAGCCCTTTCCGCCAGCATGGCCAACCCCTCACGGCTGTTCAGGTCAGTATTCTGTTTGAGTGAGTTCAAAAGATAATCTGACAACGGTACATGACTGGCAGTATCTGAAAATGTTTCCGGACCATGCAGGCGTATATAGGTATCCGGATCTTCACCTTCAGGCATGAACATGAAATATACCTGGCGGCCATCACGTATCAGTGGCAGGGCAATCTCCAGTGCGCGCCATGCGGCCTTCTGTCCAGCTGCATCACCATCAAAGCAGAACACCAGTTGCGGACAGACTTTGAATAAACGGTCCAGATGTTCCGGCGTCACTGCAGTGCCGAGGGTGGCGACGGTATTTTGAATTCCGAACTGGGCAAGTGCCAGCACATCCATATAGCCTTCTACGACAAATACCCTTTCCAGATCTTTCAGTTTGCGTTTGGCCAGATAGAGTCCATAAAGCTCCCGGCCTTTGTGGAAAATAGCAGTTTCCGGTGAATTCAGATATTTCGGTGTCTCATCCCCCAGGACCCGCCCGCCGACACCAATAGCACGGCCGCGTTGATCACGGATGGGGAAAATAATACGGTCGCGGAAACGGTCATAGTAACCACCACTATCTCGTTTGATAATCATCCCGGTCCTGGCCAGCCTTAATAAAGCATCATCAGAACTTCCCAGGGCGTTGATTAAACTATCCCAACCTGACGGGGCAAATCCCAGCTCGTAATCAGCCGCCATTTGACCGGATATTCCACGGCCTTTTAAATAATCAACAGCACGTTGTGCTTCCGGGTGCTCGCGTAGTTGTTTGCCATAATGGCGCACTATGATTTCCATTAATTCGTACAACTCTGTGGATTCACTTTCTCTGGGGTTGGTGCCACCTTCACGTGGGACTTCCATGCTGACACGGGTGGCCAGTTCTTCTACAGCCTCTACAAATTCCAACCCGGCATAATCCATCAGAAATGAAATAGCCGTACCATTCGCGCCACAACCAAAGCAGTGGTAAAACTGTTTTTCCTGGCTGACGGTAAATGACGGGGTTTTTTCCTCATGAAACGGGCATCTGGCCTGATGGTTACGCCCGGACTTGCGCAGGGGCACATACCCGTCAATGACATCAATGATGTCAATACGGTTCAGTAAATCGTCGATGAATGTCTGGGGGATCCGGCCGGCCATGATTCAGTCAAGTATAATCATTGCCTGTACGCTGAGCACGCAGCATGAATGGTAATTGGTAACTCGTAACTCGTGATTCGTAACTTGTAATTCGTAATTAGTGATTGGTAATCAGAATGTTAGATGTTAACTGCCATCTCACTTCACCAATTACGAATCACCAATCACGAGTTACGATAGTTTAGCTTTGACCAGGCCCGAGATTTTGCCTATGTCGGCCCGACCCTGCAGTTTGGGTTTAAGTACTGCCATGACCTTGCCCATGTCCTGCATGGAAACGGCACCGGTCTCCTGGATGGCCTGCTTCAGTAATGCCTGGATTTCTTCATCGCTCAACTGGGCCGGAAGATAGGACTGAACTATGGCCAACTCTTTGTTTTCCTTTTCAACGAGGTCTCTGCGACCAGCCAGTTCGAACTGGGCAATGGATTCCCGGTGTTGTTTTGTCATCTTGTCCAGCACCCCCAGTATCTGGGTATCATCAAGCTCTATGCGTTCATCGACCTCTTTCTGCTTGATTGCGGCAAGGATCATGCGCAGAGTGCCGAGGCGCTCCCTGTCCCTGTTACGCATAGCGGTTTTTACGTCATCATTCAGGCGTTGTTTGATCTCTGCCATGTGGCACGAAGATGGGTGTATCAGTAGCGGCGTGCCGCGCGACGGCCAACGGTCTTGAATGACTTTTTCTGATGCCGTTTGACGGCTGCGGCTGCTTTGCGCTTTCTAACCTGGGTCGGTTTCTCGTAGAATTCGCGTTTGTGGACTTCTGCGAGGATGCCTGACTTTTCGCAGGCGCGTTTAAAACGGCGCAGGGCAATATCGAATGGTTCGTTGTCTCTGACTTTTACCGATGGCATATAGCTCCAATTCCTTAAAATGACATTATCTTGATAGCGAAAAACGGGTAATTCTAGTGACTGGGAAAAGAAATGCAATGGTTTAAACCTTATT
>MGYU01000062.1 GCA_001801885.1 Gammaproteobacteria bacterium RIFCSPLOWO2_12_47_11 | reverse complement strand
CTGTGCAAGGGACGTTTCCAGGTGGGGCGCTATGTGTTCCATGCCATAGAGGAACCCACCAGCCTCAATGTTCTGGGAATACTGCCGGAAATTATGAAGAGCGGTATAAAAGCTATCAAGGTAGAAGGGCGTCAACGCAGCAAGTCGTATATAGCACAGGTGACCCGGACGTTACGTGCCGCCATCGATGCATGTTTGGCAGATCCCGAAGGGTTCATTCCTCATCCCGACTGGATTACACAACTCAATCGGGTGGCTGAAGGGAATTGTCATACGCTCGGCGCCTACCACAGGCCATGGCAATGAAAATCAGCGTGGGATCCATTTCCTGTTTTTGGGAAAGGAGCAAAGTCTTTGAATTTTATGATGCACTTGAAGATGCACCTGTGGACATCGCTTATCTGGGTGAAACCATCTGTTCCAAACGGCGGCAGCTGGCTTTAAATGACTGGTTGGACATCGCTGAACAACTGTCAGCGGCGGGGAAAGAGGTCGTCCTCTCGACACTGACGTTGCTGGAGGCGGAGTCAGAACTTGCCAGTCTGCGGCAGATTGCAGAAAACGCCAGGTTTGCCGTGGAAGCGAATGATATGTCGGCAGTGCATATGTTGAGCAACCGGCATGCATTTATTGCCGGCCCCCATATCAATACCTATAACGCTGAAACCCTGAATTTTTTTTATGAACTTGGCGCAAAACGCTGGGTGGTCCCGGTTGAACTGGGCAGGGAGCTCATGCGTGAAATGCAAAAGGCGCGCCCTTTGGGAATGGAAACAGAAGTTATTGCCTTTGGCCGCCTGCCGCTCGCTTTCTCGGCACGTTGCTATACTGCCCGTGCCCATAACCGGCCCAAGGACAGTTGTGATTTTATCTGCCTGGATTATCCGGATGGCCTGCCCCTCTTTACCCTGGAGAAAAAACCGTTTCTGATCCTGAATGGAATACAGACGCAGTCAGCGGAGACACAAAATCTGATTATGCTGCTTGACGAACTTGTGGACCTTGAAATCGATGTCATCCGCATCATGCCCCAGTCACGGGATTTTTTCTCCATCGCCGGCATTTTCCGCCGCACACTGGACGGTGCCATGCAGCCGGAAGCTGCTTTACAGGCGCTGGAAAATTACCAGACATACGGATTTTGCAACGGCTACTGGTATGGAAAAGAAGGCATGGCATGGATTAATGAATCTAACCAGCCTGCAGAATATTGAATAGTCTTATACAGATGCCGGAAGAAATAACGCCATCATTGATGGGGAGCAATGAATTGCCGATGCGATTTTTTATTCATGAACCTGCACGCCTTCGCTCTGAGTTGTTTTGCGATTTCCGACAGGCCTGGAAATAACACAGCATCGAAATGTGCGTCCCAGTCATATTCCAGGGCATCCAGCAGATTTTTGATATGTACGCCGGTCTCCGTTTCTCCCTCTATGCTCAGACTGCGTCTGAAAAAGAGGGTATCAGGGTCCTCCTGACGGGTGGCCAGTTGCCAGAAATCGATAAAATCGCCGCTGATGGTCACATCCGGCCGGCCATGAAACGCAGGCTGCAGGCGCCTGTTGTGAATCAGGAAATCAAGCCGGGCATGGGCGTCCCGGATATGTATCCGGATGGATTTCCCTTCAATCTCCCTGAGGCGCACCGCCAGTGTTTGTCCACGCATGAGATGGTTGAAACATCTGGCAAAAACGGCAGCATGGAGTGTGTCCGGCACGATACGCAGCGGCAATTGCAATGGGAACAGTAAGGAATGCATCAGCATGATTTTATGCAAGTTAACAAATTACAGGTTAGCAGATTCATCATGATGCGAATTGATATTGATCAAGTAAAGGACAAGTTGTCATGATGTACCGGAATATCCGCGATTTCCTGGCCTTTCTGGAAAGTCAGAGGGAACTTAAACGGATTCAGCGTGAAATTGACATGCATCTCGAAGTGACTGAAATCTGTCAACGTACGCTGCGTAAAAATGGACCTGCCCTGCTGTTTGAAAAACCCAAAGACCATACTATCCCGGTGCTTGGCAATCTCTTTGGCACAACAAAACGGGTGATGGCAGCCATAGGGTGCAAATCAACCGAAGAGCTGCAGGGCATCGGCAGGATGCTGGCGTTCCTGAAAGAGCCGGGATGGCCAAGAGAACTGAGTGAAGTTTTTGAAAAACTGCCCGCCTTCCAGCGACTGTTATATGTCAATCCGAAAGTAAAACAAACCGCCCCCTGTCAGGAAAATATTATCACCGCCAAAGAAATCGATCTTGACTGGTTGCCGATCCAGACCTGCTGGCCCGGCGATGCCGGCCCGCTCATTACCTGGGGGCTGGTGATCACCCGGGGACCTTATAAAGAAAGCCCGGCCGGGACAGCCTTTCCCTGTCGCGGTGGCGATCGGCGCCGATCCGGCCACTTTGCTGGCAGCGGTTACGCCCATCCCCGACACCCTTTCCGAATACCAGTTTGCCGGGTTGCTGCGAGGTGCGCGCAGTGAGGTTGTTACCAGTCAAACCATTCCATTACAGGTGCCCGCATCTGCTGAAATTGTCCTGGAAGGACATATCTATCCGGATGAAGAAGCGCTGGAAGGGCCGTTTGGCGATCACACCGGCTACTATAATAGCCAGGAAAAATTTCCGGTGTTCACGATTGAATGTATGACTCATCGTGATCATCCGATTTATCACAGTACATACCTGGGCCGTTCCCCGTATGATGAACCCTCTATACTGGCCATGTCGCTTAATGAAATATTTATTCCGGTATTACAAAAGCAGTTTCCGGAAATTATCGATTTCTATTTGCCTCCGGAAGCCTGTTCCTACCGGGTCGCGGTGGTCAGCATTAAAAAACACTATCCGGGACATGCCCGGCGGGTGATGTTCGGGATCTGGTCCTATCTGCGGCAATTCACATATACAAAATTTATCATCGTTACCGATGAGGACATTAACGTCCGTGAATGGAAAGAAGTGATCTGGGCTGTTGCAACGCGCGTCGATCCGGCGCGCGATACGTCTATTCTTGAGAACACACCTATCGATTATCTGGATTTTGCCAGCCCGATTTCAGGACTGGGCTCGAAAATGGGAATCGATGCCACCAACAAATGGCCGGGCGAAACCAGCCGGCAATGGGGGAACCCTATTGTAATGAGCAATGAAGTTATCAAGCGCATAGATGAACTTTGGGAACAGTTATGGAAATGATGTTAGTCCTCTATCTCTGGTTCAGGGACAGGAAATTACAGGCTGTAAGTATATCTTCTTGACAGATTTCTGATTTCTTTGAATACAAAAATGGGAATCTATTCTATGATTAATTTAGAGGTAAAGCTGATTGCATAGCTGAGAACTCCCGAAAAGAAAGACCAGGAGGGGGTAACGTGTCTGAAATTAAACATCATCAGATCGTCATTGTGGGAGGTGGTACAGCCGGTATCACTGTTGCCGCCAGCCTGCGGCGCAAGCACGGTGGCAATGACCTCGATATCGCGATCATTGAACCATCGGATGTTCATTATTATCAACCGGCTTTCACACTTGTTGGAGCAGGCACATATAAACTTGAGAAGACCCGGCGGCAGGAACAAGGTCTGATTCCACCGAAGGTTCGATGGATTAAAGACAAGGCAGCCAGGTTTGATCCAGAGAATAATAAAGTCGAACTCAGTTCAGGTGATAGCGTTTCATACGACTACCTCGTGGTCTGTCCCGGTCTTGAACTGAATTGGGAGAAAATTGAGGGTATTGCCGAAACGCTGGGGAGAAACGCCGTTTGCAGTAATTATTCGCCCGAACATACTGAATACACATGGCAGTGTATTCAGGAACTCAAACCAGCCGCCAAGGCATTGTTTACCCAGCCGCCATTGCCGTTTAAATGCCCCGGCGCACCGCAGAAGATTGCCTATCTTGCGGCAGATTATCTGCGTAAAAAGGGAATTCTCGAAAACTGTGAAGTGCATTTTCTGACTCATGCCCCGGCCATGTTCGCAGTGCCTTTTTTCTCGAAAGAACTGGACAAGGTTGTCGCGAGATATGGAATCAAAGTACATTTTCAGCATAACCTTGTTTCGGTCGACGGCGAAAAGAAGTCGGCCACGTTTGAAATTGCAGGAGGTGATCGGAAAGGGGTTAAGATCACCATGGATTTCGATATGTTGCATGCAACACCACCACAGTCACCTCCCCAGGCTGTCAAGTCGGGACCGTTGGCCAATGAGGCTGGTTTTGTCGATGTGCATCAACACAGTTTGCAGCATAAGAAATACAGTAATATCTTCGGACTTGGCGATGCCTGTTCAACACCCAATTCGAAGACCGCAGCAGCGATAAGGAAACAAGCACCTGTCGTGGTTCGAAATTTATTCGTTTTGATCAATGGCGGTAAACTCGATGAAGGATACGACGGATATGCATCATGTCCCCTGACAACGGCCTATGGCAAGGTCATGATGGCTGAATTTATTTATGGCGGTAAGGTGACACCAACCTTCCCGCTGGACCCCCGTAAAGAGCGTTGGCTTAACTGGTGGATTAAAACCACCGGTTTACCCATGATGTATTGGGACTATATGCTCAAAGGGCATGAATGGTTCTTCGAGCACAATTTGGATTACGTAGAACCAACCGGCCAGGAACTTTAGCTTCTATAGGCAGGCTATCATCCTGTATCGATTAAACCATATTGAAAGAGGAAACACCTGGTGTAAATGAAACAGCAAACCAACTCGATCAAGATAGAAGCAAAGTCTCACATGCCCTGAAATCTCTAAATTAAATGTAGTTTTTCTTATGCGAAAAATAACGGCAGAAGCAGAATTACTCTCTGAACACAGAAACAATTTATAAACATTACCAGCAGGTGAAACAATGAATAATGTGTTGGAGTTCATGGGCCAAGACCATGACAGACTGGATAAAATCCTTGAAGAATTCAGGTGCACGAAAAACACAGATGTAACCAGAGCGGTGGCTTTATTTCACGATTTTATGGCAGTTCTCAGCAGACATATTGTCTGGGAAGAAGAAATTCTGTTTCCGTTTTTTGAGCAAAAAACGCACATGCATGACACGGGGCCGGTTGCGGTAATGCGAATTGAACACAATCACATCAAAAACTATCTTGAAAAAATCCAGAACAGAATTTTGGCAAAAGAGATTAATGGGATCGATGAATTGGTGTGCGGCCTGATGGAATTATTGGCTGATCACAACGCCAAGGAAGAAAGCATACTCTATCCATGGATAGACAGGGAAACAAGTGACAAGGAGAGAGAAGACATTATTTCGAGAATGAAAAACTCTTCAATGGAATAATAAGCCATAGGCCGCAGGCCATGATCAAAATCAAGAGGATCTATGACACCCCGGACGAGAATGACGGCTGCAGGATACTTGTCGATCGCCTGTGGCCAAGGGGTTTATCCAGAGACAAGGCGAATATCGATCTGTGGTTAAAGGAAATCGCGCAAGGCGATGAACTGAGAAAATGGTTTTCGCATGACGTTGAAAAATTCGATGAATTCAGAAAAAGGTACAAACAGGAACTCAGGAATAAACCGGAGCTGGTTGCGCAAATAAGAGGACTGGAAAAGAAACACAAGACGATTACCTTGTTGTTTTCGGCAAGGGATGTTTCACATAATAATTCCATCGTTTTGCGGAATTATATTAAGGAAACTCTGAAACCACCGGTTTAGATCCAACAGTTATCCTGTATGGTTTATATTAACCAATACGACTGGTTGTAACTGGTTGTTATTAACCAAGACTTAATCTGATTTTATATAGAGTCAAAAAATTACGTAGCGTTAATTAGACTGAGTACAATAGTCTGTCGCCATTTTTTACATTTCACGTGTTAAAACTCCTGACAATATTTAATTTGTTTAAATATATTTGATCTGGATCAAATAATTTTCAATCCATGATATTTCCTTGTCCTGCATGGCATGACCGTTGCACATTATACAGGTGCGCCAGTCGGCGTAATGACCAGCTGGTTAAATGTTTATTGTATGTCTAACTATTCGAAGAGGAGACTAAATCATGAAATGGGTTGATCCAGCATATTGCGATTTGCGTTTGGGTTTTGAAGTTACGATGTATGTATACGTCCGTTAACGACAATTAAAACCATTAAGGAAGGGGTGAGCAGGCGCCGCCCGTTATCCCCTTCTTTAATCCCGGCCGATAAACAATCAACTTAAGAGTTAACGCAATTATGACTGAAGCCATAGAAGCCATCAGTACAGAAGCAGGCAATGTTTTTGAACTCGATCCAAAGTACCTGTTCCGTTGGGAGGAGCCACAACAGGCCTACATCCTGCTCTATCCGGAAGGGCTGGTAAAACTGAATGAAACCGGCGCCGCCATATTGCAACTCTGCGATGGCAAACATACAACAGAAGAGATTATTGCTGAACTTAACGAAAAATATACCACTGACGTTAGAGGCGGCGTCAATAAATTCCTGGAGGTGTCCTATGCAAAAGGATGGATCAGAGCTAAGTCTTGATGGCGCGGGAATTCCATTATGGCTCACTTGCGAGCTGACATACCGGTGTCCGCTGGATTGCCCATGGTGCAACAACCCGCTCGATTTTGATAAATATAAAAACGAACTTGCTACTGAAGATTGGAAACGGGTATTGCGTGAAGGGCGCGCGATGGGTTCATTGCAGTTGGGTCTGACCGGGGGAGAGCCGGCGCTGCGAAATGATCTCGAAGAACTTATTGCTTACGCGGATGGACTAGGCTACTACACCAACCTCATTACCTCCGGTATGGGGCTGACAAAGGAGCGGCTTAAAGAATTGAAAAAGCTTGGTCTCAAGCAGATCCAGCTCAGTATTCAGTCAAGTAACCGGGATATATGTAATGCACTGGTAGGAGCGGAGGCCTACGATCATAAATTGGAACTGGCCCATGAGATAAAGGCTCTGGGTTTCCCGCTGGTGCTGAATGTACCGGTGTGCCGGCAGAACATCGGGCAGACCGAAGATATCCTGAGCATGGCTGAAGATATAGGGGCTGATTATGTCGAATTTGCCAATCTTCAATACTACAACTGGGCCCTGTTAAACAGATCAGAGTTTCTACCGGCCCGGGAACAACTTGAATGCGCTGAAGCCATCGTTAACAAACATAGAGCACGAGACGGAAACAAGATGACCATCTATTTCGTCATCCCCGACTATTACGCCGATCGGCCCAAGGCGTGCATGAATGGCTGGGGCGCAATTCAAATAACCATTGCCCCGGATGGCGCCGCTTTGCCCTGCCAGGAGGCCCGCGTGATAAAGGGGATGGAATTCCCTAATGTTCGCGATTATCCACTGGGGTGGATCTGGCACGAATCGCCGGTATTCAATAAATTCCGCGGAGATGACTGGATGAAAGAGCCATGCCGGAACTGCGATGAACGGGGCAAGGACTTTGGCGGATGCCGTTGCCAGGCATTTCTGCTGACCGGTGATGCCGCCAACACCGATCCTGTATGTTCGAA
>MGYU01000061.1:4527-7977 GCA_001801885.1 Gammaproteobacteria bacterium RIFCSPLOWO2_12_47_11 | reverse complement strand
AAACTGCCGGTTTTACCCTGCCCCTGTTACAGCGGCTCAACAATAAACCACAGGTAAAAAGAAACCGTGTGCGCGCACTCGTGCTGACTCCCACCCGGGAACTTGCCGCACAGGTACAGGACAGCGTATTGACCTACGGTAAATTCGTGAATTTGAGTTCCGCTGTTGTCTTCGGCGGCGTCAACATTAACCCGCAGATGATGCAGCTGCGTCGTGGCGTCGACATACTGGTGGCTACGCCGGGCCGACTTCTCGATCTTTATCAGCAGAATGCCATCCGCTTCAATGATATTGAGATCCTGGTACTGGATGAAGCCGACCGCATGCTGGACATGGGGTTTATACACGACATTAAAAAAATCATGTCCCTGCTGCCGAAACAGCGCCAGAACCTGTTGTTCTCCGCCACTTTCACCGATGAAATCCGGAAACTTGCGAAAAGCATCACCAACAACCCGGTTGAAATCGACGTTGCCCCGCGCAACTCCACGGTTGATGCCATTTCACAAAAGGTCCACACGGTGGACAAGACGCGCAAGGCCGAACTGCTCAGTCACCTGATCCGCACCGAAAACTGGTACCAGGTACTGGTCTTCAGCCGCACCAAACACGGCGCCGATAAACTGGTGAAGCGTCTGACGCGCGACAACATCCATGCTGCGGCCATACACGGCAACAAAAGCCAGCCCCAGCGCACCAAGGCACTGACCGGTTTTAAACAGAACAAAATCCAGGTACTGGTGGCAACTGATATCGCCTCCCGGGGCATAGACATCGATCAGCTCTCACATGTCGTCAATTTCGACCTGCCGAACGTACCTGAAGACTACATTCATCGCATCGGCCGCACCGGTCGCGCCGGTGCCAGCGGACAAGCTATCTCCCTGGTCAGTGCCGATGAAATCAATCAACTGCAGGACATCGAGCGACTCCTCAAACGCAAGATCGAACGCGAAGAAATCAAGGGTTTCGCACCGGGACACGCCGTACCGGAATCGATTTCAGTTAAACCGGCAGGCAACAAACAACAACACCAAAAAATCAGTAATAAAACCCGCCATCATACTGGCAAGCGGCATGCTTCTAACGAACCATACACACGCAGCAGCTCTCGCAAGCCGAATGGTTCAAGCAGGAGAACCAATAAACCCGGCAACCGTGTCTGGCGCTCAGGATCAGGCACCGTCCCGGCAGTTTAATGACGTTGATTGAATAATCAGTAAGGTCAGAAAATCATCTGCCAATTACGCATTACCAATCACTGGTCACTATAAATACTTCATGCTTCACGGGATCGAGGGTATCTTTGTTACGGCTATAACCGCCCGGAGCTGGACCGATGCAGAAACTGATGGTGTCTCACCTGACGGAATACACGTTCGCCAATTTTGTCACGCTGGAGCCACACCGCCTGTTGCTCCGGCCGCGCGAGGGTCACGACATCCGTATCCTGTCCTCACGCCTCGATATCACACCTGCATACAAAATCAGGTGGCACCGTGATGTCTACGATAACAACGTGGCCACGGTCACCTTCCAGGAAGCGGCCTCTTCCCTTTCGATCTTAAGCGAGGTCACCCTGGAACACTACGAGGAGGCGCCGCTGGATTTTGTGGTGGCGGATTATGCGGTCAACTACCCGTTCCAGTACCAGGCGAGGGAGGAATCTGACCTGGCGCCTTATCTACAGCCGAACTACCCGGCGGACCAGGCATTTCTGCACATCTGGCTGGAGCAAACAGGTATTGGGCAGGGACCGTTAGAGAGCTATGTACTACTTGATCGCCTGAGCAAATGGATCGCACAAAACCTGAACTACAGGATGCGTGAAGAACCGGGAGTACAAACTCCCGGTGAAACCCTCAGCAGCGGCAGTGGATCCTGCCGTGACTATGCCGCGTTATACATGGAAATATGCCGGCTACTGGGACTGGCATGCCGGTTCGTCAGTGGCTATCTGCATGCGTCAGGAACCGGGATAGGTTATGGCTCCACGCATGCCTGGACCGAGGTCTACCTGCCGGGTCCCGGCTGGAAGGGGTTTGATCCAACCATCGGTGAACTCACCGCAATACAACACATTCCCGTGGCCGTTGCGCGTCATCCTGAATGGATCCCGCCGGTAGCCGGCAGCTTTGTAGGCAGTACACAAACACCAACACTCACGGTCAATGTGCAGGTCAATGCGCTGTAGTTATTTTAAGCGGCCAGGATCCCGAAAATAACAGTGATCTGTCGTGTATTACTCGCTCTAAAAAGATTAAGGTTATTTACACCGGTAAATTCCCTATAAAATCCTTTTTACCCAACCCGACCCCGTTATGCCTGAGGATGTTGTACGCAGTAGTCACGTGAAAATAAACATTGG
Source organism: Gammaproteobacteria bacterium RIFCSPLOWO2_12_47_11 (assembly GCA_001801885.1). Lineage (GTDB taxonomy): Bacteria > Pseudomonadota > Gammaproteobacteria > Eutrophobiales > Eutrophobiaceae > 2-02-FULL-47-50. The sequence continues at coordinate 5,609 of MGYU01000061.1, read as the reverse complement.
GCAGGGAAAAATATAAAGCCATATTCATCCCTTTAAATTCATGGCTGGCATCCCGGAGCTTGAGCGTTATCATTTTCTCTTCAGAATCATCAAGCTGTTGCGGTTTGATGGTTTCAAGAAAAGCGATGGTGTTATTGATACGATCATGGAATTCAATAAGGGTTTTTTCATTATCTTCAACACTGACAACATCCAGCCCTGCCAGTCGCTCAATACAGCGCTTGGCAAGATCACAGGCGATCTGGATTTGTCTTGACAGGGGAAACATATCCGGTGCAAGACGGCTATTGAGCAAAACTTCAGGGTCAATTTCCCTGGCTGTTGCAAACTCCTCGCCCTTTTTCAAAATTGCATTGAGATTATTCAGGAACCGGATAAATACCGGTACAGTAATCTGATACATTGATATTTTCATAGCTTCCTCTCCAATAAGTATTGATAATTCAAAAAAATAGTTGTTCTCCGCAGACTTCACCGGAATTTATCCGGTAACTACTCTATCTGACCCTCTTGCTTTAATTAAAGCTGCTACCTGCTTTAGTACCGGTTGAATTAACCGGCAAACACATAAACGTGATTACATTTACTTTGGCCAGGAGTAAAATGTTAAGGCGGTATATAGACATACATACTACTCATCCCTTATCCGGAGAATGATCATGACGAAAGAACAGCACGGCAACAGAGAAGCCATGAAAAAACCTGCACTGTCTTTGAAAGAAAAACGTGCGGCAAAAAAAGCCAAGAAGGAAAACAAGTCACAGTTTCTCGCATCAGAAAAGAAGTAATTATCCTAGCGGGCCGGCATCTTTTGCCCGGCCCAGTTAACCATGGCCTTGAGCACCGGCCCGAGACTGCGACCGGTATCTGTCAGGTGATATTCGTAACGTACCGGGCGTTCCTGATATGGGGTCCTGGTAATCAGCCCCGCTTTTTCCAGATGCTGCAATCTGTTGGCCAGTATATTAGTCGGGATTTTTTCAGCGGACTCCTGAAATTCCTTATATCGGGTCTTCCCGAAAAACAGGTCCCTTATAACCAACAATGTCCATTTATCACCGATTAAATCGAGGGTACAGGCG
>MGYU01000061.1:0-4521 GCA_001801885.1 Gammaproteobacteria bacterium RIFCSPLOWO2_12_47_11 | reverse complement strand
ACTTGAATAATAAAAGCCACTTATTTCGTGGCAGGAAGCTATCATGAATACGGCTCTATGGTTGTTGGTACTCATTGTCTGCATCTTCGCCCCCGTTGCCTTGTCGTTTCTTATGGAAGCGGCCCGCAAGCCGCCACAAATCCCGGAATCACTTTACTGGAGCAAGGAGATCCCCATTCAGTATGTGACCATTGACGGAATGCGCCTCCGTTATATCAAGGCCGGCCAGGGGCCTGCGCTGGTCCTGCTTCACACCCTGCGCACCCAAATCGACATATTCCAGAAAATCATTCCGCAACTGACCAATGACTTTACTGTTTATGCTGTGGATTATCCCGGTCATGGCTTTTCCGATATCCCAAAAAGAGATTATCATCCTGATTTCTTTGTCACAACGGTAGAGAATTTTCTCCAGGAATTAAATATAGAGAACGCCACTCTCGCCGGCATCTCCATCGGCGGTTCCATCTCCTTGCTGATCGCCGCAAGACACAATAAACGCATCAAAAATGTCATCTCCATCAACCCGTATGACTATGGACGCGGCATGGGCATAACACGTGGGAATTTTGTTGCCTGGCTGATTTTCACCCTGTCCCGCATTCCTGTCCTGGGCGAAACCGTCATGCGGTTCAGGAACCCCATGGTAGAAAAAATAATCTTTCAGGGTGGCGTAGCGTATCCGGATGCGCTGCCAAAAGAATATCTGCAGCAAGTCTGGGACTCAGGTGTCCGTAAAGGTCATTATCGCGGCTTCATCAACCTGATCCGCCATGCACAACTATGGGAGACGGTACGCCGCGATTATGCACAGATTAAAGTTCCTGTCCTGCTTGTCTACGGCGACAAGGACTGGTCACACGAAGACGAACGGCAACGGACACTCAACGAAGTCCCTGGGGCAAAAATGGAAATCGTCAACAACGGTGGCCATTTCCTGTCACTCGATCAGCCCGATGCAGTCATCCGGCTGATTAAGCAATATGCAAAAACTTTGTCTTGATACAAGCACCCGGAAGGTAAACGACATGCCTGCTAAAGCTTTTCTCTGGCAATTATACATCGCCACCTATACCGCACTGCTCGGCCTGCCGTTCCTGCTCTTCCCGAAATCGGTCATCCCGTACATGGGTTTTGATCCTTCAATGGTCGATGAAGGGCCGTTCGTGAGGCTTACCGGAATGTTTTTGCTGTGCCTGACCTTGATCACCTTTCGTATCTGGCAAAAGAAAATCGAAGAGATGGTTTTGGGGACCGTTGTGTTAAGGCTGTTTATCATCGCCGTTCTATTGGCAATGGGTATTATGGAAGGCTTCCCGTTTCTCCTGATTATGGCCGGCGTCGCCGGTACCGGTGTGGCCGGGACATTATGGACATTAAGGAATACCGATCTGAAACAGTATTTATAAACGTCAGTAGAAATTTTTAAATGAGCGGGGGGGGCGAAACGGAAATTCAATCCATCGCTCTTGTTTGCTTAAGTCAAATTTCTGGTGGGGGCTCAATTTAAATCTTTAACTCAGGCACCGTCATTTCGAAGAAGCGTAGCAACTGAGAAATCCTGCTTTTATGAAAACCTGAAATCACTCGCGTATGCTCAGGATGACAAACTGAGCCACTACCGGATTTTTCACCTGGTCCCGAAACCAAATAGCTCCCGAATCTGATAACTGACCATTTCATTATAAAACTTTATCAAATCTTCAATTGAATATCGGGCATTGGCCGGGCTGGGGTTAGGTGTAACAAAAACATGGGTTTTACCAATGAAGTATTTTTGCACTCCCCAGGGAATTTCCTTATCCAAACCTTCTGCATATTTCAAATAATTCTTATAGGTTACCTTGCCGTGAAACCAGGCAAGTCCCGGCTGATAGTTAAGTATTTTTTCCTTCAAGACGGGCGCCCCCGCCCGGAAATCGGCCGCTCGTAATTCATTCCCCATTCGGGTAGGCCTTTTGACCAGATCGGTAAAACCGATATTGTATTTCATGAACAAGGCCTGCATTGCCGCCTCGCCGGGCCGCAATTTCTCATCCACCAGTCGTGATCCGTTCAAAGCCTGCCAGAACCGGTTACGCGGATTGGCAAAATAATAGCCGGCCTTGACGGAGACCGTAGAGGGATTCAGCCCTATCGAAACAATCCTTAAATGATGTTCCAGGTAATCGGGTAGTGTTTCCATTTATTTAATTTCAGTATCGCTTAGCGAACATTTCTATTTACTTTTATTGATAAACAGTAACTTAGTCTCTTGTTTTCAACTATCATTATCAATGTATTAAAATAAATATAAAGAATTTTATGGAAGAAGCACCGAATGAATAATCAGTCACCACTGCTTGCTCTGGAACCTGGCTATGAACTGCACTGGTACCGGATAGAACGTGTTCTGGGGCAAGGGGCCTTCGGCATTACCTATCTCGCGCATGATATTAACCTCGATCGCCAGGTGGCCATCAAGGAATACCTGCCTGGTCAATTCTCATCGCGAAACAGTGATTTGACTGTCAGACCAACCACTAACGAACATAAAGAGGATTTTGAATGGGGGTTGACACGTTTCATCAGCGAAGCCAGGACCCTGACCAAGTTTGAACATCTCAATCTGGTCAGGGTATTCAATGTTTTTGAGATGAACAAAACGGCCTACATGGTCATGAATTATGAAGTGGGTAAAAGCCTGCAACAGATATTGAAAAGCAGAAAAACCCTGAGTGAATCCGAAATAATGAAGATCCTGTTCCCGCTCATGAGTGGTCTGGCACTGATGCATTCAAAGGGATTTGTGCACAGGGACATCAAGCCGGGCAATATCTTCATTCGGGGTGATGGCAGTCCGGTATTACTGGACTTCGGTTCCGCCCGGCAGACGCGAAAATCACCGGAAAGAGATGGCAGCGAAGAACCACAGATATTGACCACCCTGGTCTCACCGGGTTTTGCCCCTATTGAACAATATGGCTCAAAGAGCGATCGGCAAGGACCCTGGACGGACATCTATGGTCTGGGCGCTACACTTTACCGGTGTGTAACGGGACTCATGCCGGTTGCAGCAGTGGACCGCGGTGAAGCCATCGTGCATGACATGAAGGATCCTTATCCGGCAGTTACCGAAGCCTATCAAGACCGCTATTCAAAAAAATTCCTGGCAGCGATCGATCATGCCATGGCCTTCAAGGCCCAGGACCGTCCGCAGAATATCGCCGGCTGGCGTAATGAATTCGGATTCAGTGAGAATGAACCCGGGACGCTGGCCGAACCGGATATGCAGATGGACACTAGCGAAGCCTCAACAGTCAAGCTCGATTCGTCAGAACAAGCGACGTTCAAAATTCCGGCAGAAGGGACCGTGAAAACAGTACCGCTGGACAGTGAAGCCAAAACATTACCATTGACGCCTGCGAAAAAACCCGGTTCGCTTACCGGCAATCGCAACTTGCTGATAGCAGGTACCGCAGTCGCAGTGCTGGTTCTGATCGGCGCATTTGTATTGATGGGCGGTGACGAAACAGAACCAGTCACCGAAATTCCGGCACCTGAAATACAGACGCAGATACCTGAACCGGAACCGGCTGAAATAATGGCAGTCGAGGAAGCAGCACCGGAAACACCGGAAGTAAATACAATGAAGCAACAACAGATCCAGGAACTGCTTAGACTGGCGCAGGAAGATACCAGGGCCCTGCGCCTCACCAGCCCCAAGGACAACAATGCCTTCGACAAGTATCTGTCCATACTGTCACTGGATGAAAATAACGCAGACGCCAAGCTGGGGATTCAGTCTATCTCCGATAAATACGTGGCGCTGGCCTATGGGGCCATGGATGCCAACAAGCTGGACAATGCTGAATCCTATTTGAAAAAGGCGTCCGCTATTTCGCCGGGCATGCAAAAAGTGGCTACGGCAGAGGCCGCCCTGCAGGCAAAACGTGCAGAACAAAAAACAGCAAGTGAACAACAGAAAACAGAGACAGTGGAAGAACCACAACAAACAGCAGGCACAGACCCCGCAGAAGAACCCAAGGAAGAACCCAATGAAGGTTTCTGGAACAAGGTAAAGAAATGGCATCAGGAAGGTGTTGAGAGAAACAAACAATATAATAAAGAAGATTCAACCGATGAGCGTATAAGAAGGGCCCTTGGTGGTAAATAAATCCCCGGTATAACAACCACCCGGATCTTTTATCCGTCATGCTGGTGCATACGACCCACAGAATGTGGGAAATGTCGCGGGACGACTATATGGATATAGGCAGTACGATTATAAGGAAGTAATCGGTACGACCCCAAGGACGGGGGAGGTAGAACCGCGTCGGGAACGGCGATCGAGGAAGCCTAAGCCGAGGGTCAGGGTAGGGGTGGAAATTATCAACGATCTGGATATTCAACCCCCACCTTAGTCCTCCCCCTGCCAGGGGGAGGATTCGCCAGCATGACTGCAAATCTACTAAATACTGAGATAAGACCGTTCCTGTATTTTATCCAGTAAACCCATATCCATAATCCACAAACACAGTA
>MGYU01000060.1:258-7786 GCA_001801885.1 Gammaproteobacteria bacterium RIFCSPLOWO2_12_47_11 | reverse complement strand
CTTACATTTATGTACAGGGAAGTACTGTATGTAGCGGACGCAGGACGCGTAGTAGCGACTTCGACACTTCCGCCATCCATGGCGGTCGTAGCCGCGGACGCAGGACGACATACAGGGATATATTAGTGTCGCGAGAAGCAGGATGCTGGGAGCGACTGCGCAGGACGCTTACATGGAAGTAGGCGGTAGAAAACGTCGGGAACACGTTTTCGAGCGGCGGGAGATTGGTGATTAAAAATAGATTACGATCACTGACAGTAATGTCAAGTACTACCATTCACTACTCACTACTCACTATTCACCATTCACTATTCACCTTATTATGGTTTTCTGAACCTCAACGTCATCCGGTCTGATTCACCTATCGCTGTATATTTTTTTATACACGCACTTTTACTCGAGCCATCATCCATTTTGTTGCAATGGCGTAATGTTGGCGGCAGGGTCCAGACACCCTCCGGATGATCTTTCGTATCTTTCGGATTGGCATTGATCCCGGAAGATTCTTCAAACACAAAGCCAATCGCTTTCGCCAGTTGTATGACAAAATCTTCACTAACATAACCTGACTGGATCATCTGATCGACGGGTGTTTTGGGTGCGGCGCGGTGCTCGACGACACCAAGCACACCGCCGGATTTCAATGTCCGGTAAAAAATCTCGAACATGGTCTGTACATATTCACCTTTCATCCAGTTATGCACATTACGGAAAGTCAGGATCATGTCCGCAGTTCCCGGCGGGGCGATGACCATACGTTCGGGGACTGACAGCTCTGTAACCACAACGTGATCATACACATCCGGGCGCTGGCTGAGCATGTTGGCAAATTCGATCTGCATGTCTTTCTGCCAGTCCGGTGTCTGGCTGGCCGTCATGGCGAATCCCGCCTCATACAACATGCCGCTGCCACGCAATACCGGTGCGAGTATTTCCGTGTACCAACCCCTGGCCGGCGAGATTTCAACCACAGTCATGTCCGGTTGCAGGCCGAAAAATTTCAGGGTTTCCTTCGGATTACGGTATTTATCACGCGCTACAAACGCCGGATCGCGATGATCACCCGCTATCGCACTGTCCAGCAATTCATCAATAGTCTGTGCCGAGAGGGAGGTTGAAAATGACAAGGCAATGCAAATTAAAAACCGGTGCAGGAATGTATTCTTCATTTTATTATCACATATTCTGTTTTCTGGCTATTGTATGTTTTTATTATCATCTTCAGTTTTTTGATTTTTGTTATAATTACTGTCCTGCCGGTTCAGGTTGACTGCATGTTTCTGGCGGTAGACATCAAATACTTTCTCCGGTGTCAAACCGGCACAGATCATGGCTGATACCAGAAAATGCAGGATATCAATCAGCTCCACGCGAATATTCTGCATATCAATCTCGTCCTTGCTCCACCACTTCCATAACAGATCAGCATCGAGTTCGTTGATTTCTTCCCGCATGGCTTTAGAGTAATTGGACAGCCATTGGTTCGGAAGGTCATTCACTTTCAGTTTGCCGTCCTCCGCCGCTGCAAATATGACCGCCATGGTCAATCGCTCATCTGTATTATCGACAAGATGATTCTTGCTGAAGACATAATCATTCAGTTCCGTCTGCATCTCGAATATTTTCTTCAGCATATCTTCATTATCATTCATAATCGAATACCATTGTGTTTATAAATTAACGTGGGCATGTTTTTTCCAGTATGCATAAAAGCAAATTCTACATCATAAATTTTTAATCCTATAATACATCAATGCCAACAGAACATTTTTACTCCGAACTACCGGTTCTGGATGATTTCCCGGCCGTTACCGATCTCTCCTGTTACAGAGAGCTACCGGATAAATGGCATGTCATTGTTGCAGACATCCGGAATTCTACCGGAGCGATTCAATCCGGTCTGTACAAGGCGGTAAATATTCTGGGGGTTTCCGTTATTTCTTCCATTCTAAATGCTGCCAAACCGGTTACCATTCCCTATATATTCGGTGGTGACGGTGCAACATTATGTATCCCGGACAGCCTGATGTCACAAGCGCGACAGGCACTGATCGCGACAAAACTCCTCGCTGACAAAGAATATAAACTGCATCTGCGTGTGGGTATGGTTCCCGTCAGTATCATCAAACAGGCAGGGTATAAGGTTCTGGTCGCCAGGCACAGAATGTCCCGGTATTTTATTCAGGCGGCTTTTACCGGTGGTGGTGTTGAATATGCCGAGAAACTGATAAAAGACAATAAAAACGGTTCGCCTTACCGCCTGGAAATAAATGAACCGGATGCAATGGCAGATTTCTCCGGATTGGAATGCCGCTGGGACAATGTGCCGAGTCCGCGTGGCGAAACCATCGCCCTGATTGTCAAGGCTATTGCACCTGCCATTGAAGAAGAAGCGCTCATTTACTCTGACATTATCAAAAATGTTCATGAAATCTATGGTGATGATGATCTGTGCCGGCCGGTTTATGCCGGCGGGCTCAGCATGACATTCAATGGAAAAAAATTAAGTCATGAAACAAAAGTCAGAACTTCCGGACGAGGACGGCAGGCATATATATATCACTGGTTGCTGATCCGTATCCAGAATGTACTTGGCTGGATATTCATGACCTTCAGGCTCAATGTGGGCGGGGTACCCTGGGGTAACTACAAGGGCGATCTGGTCAATAATACAGACTTCAAGAAATTTGATGGCATGCTGCGTGAAGTACTGTCTGGCACACCCGGACAACGCGAACAGTTAACCAATTATCTTGAAGACCTTTTCAGAAACAGGAAATGTGTTTATGGAATTCATGCTTCAGGCTCGGCGTTAATCACCTGTTTGATTAACAATCGTAACGGGGATCACTATCATTTTATAGATGGTGCGAATGGTGGTTATGCAATGGCCGCAACTGCCATGAAACATCAATTAAAAAGCCTGTGTTCAAATCAGTCCGGCTGAACTGAATCGCAGTATTCAACCATGTTTCAGAAATTCTTCCTTTTCCTCCCTGTCCATGTTTTTGATCTCTGCTTCTCTCATGGAAGCAGCAGATCGATCCTTAAAAGCTTCCTGGTAAACCAGCTTTACCGGCCGGCGGCTGCGCGTATATGCCGCCGCCAGTTTGCCATTATTATGTTCATTAACACGCCGCGCGATGTCTTTGGTTATCCCTGTATACAAACTGCCATCTGCACAACGCAGTATATAAACAAACCACCCGGTATCAGACATATTGTCCGGCAACATGGCCTGACGACCAGGCCCATTGAAAATTAAATCCGCCGAGATGGCCGGTCACGTCCACCACCTCGCCGATGAAATACAACCCGGGACATGGTTTGCTCTCCATAGTCTTCGATGATAAATCATTGGTATCGACACCACCCAGCGTCACTTCCGCAGTCCGGTAACCCTCTGTGCCTGCAGGTTTGATTATCCAGTGTGTAAAATTATCTGCAATACCGGATAATGATTTATCCTGCCAGTCCGCCAATGGCTTTTCAGCTGCCGCTTGCCACCATAATGATTCAAGCGCGAGCACCAGTTTTTTCGGCAGATATTCGGCCAGCAACGTGCGTAATAACAGTTTTGGCCGGGCCCGTTTAACCGATAATAGCACTTCACACACATCAATCTCCGGTAACAGATTAATCTCAAGCATATCGCCTTCATGCCAGTAGCTGGACAACTGCAGTATCGCTGGTCCGCTCAATCCACGATGGGTAAACAGCATGTCATCAACAAAGGTTTGTCCATGTGCTTTTACCCCGGCACGTACAGCCAACCCTGACAGATGATTTGTCAGTTCCTTATAAGTATCGGTAATAACAAGCGGCACCAGCGCTGCCCGTGTTGGTAGCACATTCAAACCAAATTGTCCGGCAAGTTCATATCCAAATCCGGTGCTGCCCATTTTCGGGATCGACAGGCCTCCCGATGCCACCACCAGGCTGTCTGCTGAAAATTTGCCCTGGCTGGTGATGATCATGAAACCATCATCTGCATCAACCCGGCTGGTTTCGCACTGTGTCCTTATGGTTACATCTGCATCATCACATTCACGTAGCAACATCTTCAGTATTTGTTTTGATGATTCATCACAAAACAACTGCCCCTGTGTTTTTTCGTGCCAGGCAATACCGTGCCTATTTACAAGTTCAATAAAATCCCACTGCGTATAACGGCTTAACGCCGATATGCAGAAATGCGGATTGGCTGACAGGAAACGTGACGGCTCAATATGCAGGTTGGTGAAGTTGCAGCGTCCGCCACCTGACAGCAGGATCTTCTTGCCTACCTTGTTGGCACGTTCAATCACCAGCACATGGCGGCCACGCTGGCCGGCAGTCAATGCACACATTAATCCGGCGGCGCCACCGCCGATAACAATGACATCAAAATCTTTCAAGATCAGTCCTTCGCTTTATGGATCACTGTGCCGCAACGGCGGCAATGATAGCGCGCCTGATCACGGACTATCCTGTTGTGGCGGCGGCTGGTCAGTTGCCAGGTAATGCAATCACATTGATAGGTATACTGCCGGTAGACCCTGGCTGGAAGTCCTTCAGGATCAAACAAGGCTGTACGGCTGGTGTCTGCGCCAAACATCTGCATCAATGCCCGCCATTCGGTGCCATGCGGCCTCACATGCCTCAAACCATGAACCTGATCAATAATATAATGCCCCACTTCATGGGGGATGGTCGTTGTAAAGTTCTCCTCAAAATACCGTGCAAAGATACAGGGATTATACCGGATACACCGGCCCTGCCGGTTCACCCGGTACATGCCTGCAGCCAGGCCCTTGAGATTAAACGAAACAGGAACCTCGGCAAAAGACCGCTGCAAGAGTTTACTTGCCAGACGGATATAACGTACGGTCTCACAGACCACCAGTGTTTGCTGTTCGTTATTGATGAGAGCAATGTCAGACATAAGCAACGCATATTATGCAGATCGCAAACAGGTATATCCAATGGTAAGCTACGCGCCCCTTGTTAAATATGTTGCAACCAAAACCACATGACGATACTCACCCTGGACCATGTCTCGCTTGCTTATGGACACATTCCGTTACTTGACAAGGTCAACCTGCGTGTTTCTGCCGGTGAGCGTATCTGTCTGGTGGGACGGAATGGCGCTGGCAAATCCACCCTGTTCCGTGTCATCAGTGGTCTGATCCAGCCAGATGACGGTGAGTTATGGCATAAAGACACACTGCGCATTTCTTATCTGGAACAGGAAGTGCCGGAAGACAATACCCAGACCATTTTTGAAATCGTTGCAGCCGGACTGGGTGAGATCGGCCTTTTATTATCTGAATATCACAATATCGTGCACCACATTACAACAGAAGATAAGTACACCTTGCAGAAAATGGAAAAACTGCATCACAAAATTGATGCTCTGCATGGCTGGAATATCAACCAGAAAGTGGAAACGGTATTAAGTCGTTTGTCATTGCCGGAGGACAAACACATGCAGGACTGTTCGGGCGGGATCCGCCGTCGCGTCATGCTGGCCCAGGCACTGGTCAGCGAACCTGATCTGTTGCTGCTGGACGAACCGACCAATCATATGGACATCGCCTCCATCAACTGGCTGGAGGAATTCCTGTTGAATTTCCAGGGTGCACTGGTATTTATCACTCACGACCGCACCCTGGTGAAACGTCTCGCTACACGCATTATTGAACTCGACCGCGGTGTTCTGACTTCATTTCCCGGAGATTACGATCACTTCCTGCGCAAGAAAGAGGAATTACTGGAGGCAGAGGAACGCGCCCATGAAAAATTTGATAAAAAACTCGCCGAACATGAGGTCTGGATACGCCAGGGAATCAAGGCTCGGCGTACACGCAACGAAGGAAGAGTAAGAAGATTGATGGCCATGCGCCGGGAAAAAGGCCGTCGTCTGACACAGCAGGGCAAGGTAAATCTGGAAGTGGATACCGGTGAGGTCTCCGGCAAACTCGTAGTCGATCTGCGACATGTAAATTTCAGCTATGACGAGCTTGTAATAATTAATGATTTTTCCACACGCATCATGCGAGGTGACCGGGTGGGGATCATCGGGCCCAATGGTTCCGGGAAAAGTACATTATTGAAATTGTTACTGGGCGAGATTAAACCAGACAACGGCAAGGTCGTGCTGGGCACAAAACTTGAGATTGCCTATTTCGATCAACAACGCTAACAATTGCAACTCGACAAGACTGTACGCGAAAACATCAGTCCGGGTGGTGACTATATTTCTATCGCAGGAAAATCCAGACATGTGATCAGTTACCTGAAGGATTTCCTGTTTCCTCCGGAACGGATCAATTCACCGGTTAAAAGTCTCTCCGGAGGTGAACGAAATCGATTACTGCTCGCCCGCATTTTTACCCGTTCCGCCAATATGCTGGTGCTCGACGAACCAACCAATGATCTGGATGTAGACACACTGGAGTTGCTCGAAGACCTGCTCTCGGATTATGAAGGCACAATATTACTGGTCAGTCACGACCGGACATTCATCGATGATGTAGTGACCAGCACGATGGCCTTTGAAGGTGATGGAAAAGTGGAAGAATACGTGGGCGGTTATGAAGACTGGGAGCGACAACGATCCATCAAACCAGTAACCCTGACAAAAGAAAAACCGGTCAGCTCACCCAAACCGGCGAAACGCGATCAACCAACGCAGAAAATAAAACTCAGCTATAACGAAAAACGCGAACTGGAAAAACTTCCGGGCAAGATAGAACAACTGGAACAACAGCAAAAAACAATTGAGCACGAGATAGCCAGCGAAACATTCTACAAACAGGACAAGCAGACCATCACCACTACCCTTACCCGTTTACAGAAAATTAATGATGAATTAGGTAAAGCGTATTCCCGATGGGAAGAACTGGATTGTTTAAATTAGTATTTAAATTTTTTTGATACCCAACAATCAGTTCATTTTAACAGTTTGTTTCGCCTTACCTGCGAGTGATTTCTTTTCAAAAAGAAGTCACCAAGAAAACTTTCTCCGGATGCTTTGGTCCTCGACTTCCCTCAGTATTCGTTGCGGTGACGCGCCTCTCTTATTCGCATCCATGCTCAAGCGAGTTAAAAATGACGTCCTGTCATTTTGCGCTACCGCTGCCTCATACTTCGGCAAAGTATACGGAGGAAGTTTGCTGCCATAAATCTACGAAAAACCTTAAGTATTAACTCGGCCCTGATGGTATGATAAAGCTTAATTATGCACATCGATCTGCATACACATACCAATGTCTCGGATGGCCAGTTGTCACCGGCCAGCCTTCTACAGCGTGCTGTGTCTAATGGTGTGGAAATTCTCTCCATCACCGATCACGATACTGTTGACGCCTATAAACAGCTAAACAAGGAAGATATACCGGTCAGATTAATACCCGGTATAGAATTCTCGACCTTCTGGAACAAGACCGGAATTCACATTGTTGGCCTCCAAGTTAATCTGAACAGCGCTGCCTTGAATGAGGCCATCACCTGGCAACACAATGCCCGCCACGTGCGTGCTGAAGCA
>MGYU01000060.1:0-225 GCA_001801885.1 Gammaproteobacteria bacterium RIFCSPLOWO2_12_47_11 | reverse complement strand
GATGCATTCACAGGTGCACAACAGATCGCAGGTAACGATAATATTGGCCGGCCGCATTTTGCCCAGCACCTGGTCAACACCGGTGCAGCTACCTCCATCAATCATGCATTTGAAAAATTTCTGGATTCCAAATCCGGCGACATCAAGAAATTCTGGGCCACCATGCCACAGATCGTTGCCTGGATACGTGATGCAGGCGGTATTGCAGTGCTGGCACATCCATTG
>MGYU01000059.1 GCA_001801885.1 Gammaproteobacteria bacterium RIFCSPLOWO2_12_47_11 | reverse complement strand
GGCCCCTTAACACCCCCTCCTTCTCGCTGTCACCAAAGACCATGCCATCTATCTTCTCCAGATAGATTTCCCGGCCCACAAAGGTCAGGGATGGATTGTAGTATTTGTCAGCATGACCGATCACTTCCTGCAGGCGGGTATCGTTATCGGGATGGGTGGCAAACAGACCATGATAGGTATTAGGCTCCCTGCCCTCCGCCTGTGCTGCCTTGGTCTCAAATACTTCCTGGTTTTTCAATACCCGCACGACATCCAGCATGGCCTGGGGATTGTAGCTGCTGCGTGCAAGGTATTCCGCGCCCAGACTGTCCGCCTCCAGTTCGTGTTCACGGCCATAACCACGCAATAATGCTGTCCCAAATAACTGCACCAGTTGCTGGCTGCCGACAGTATTCATGCCTGGGATAAAAATTGCGCCCAGGGTGGCGCCGATATTGGCAAATTGTGCAGCACTGTATTGTCTGACCGAATGGCGTGCGGTGACATGTCCGATTTCATGGCCGAGTACCGCCGCAAGTTCCGCCTCTGAATTGAGATAACTTATCAATCCGCGCGTGATATAGATATATCCTCCCGGCAGTGCAAAGGCATTGACCTCCTTGCTGTCCAGCACGGTAAAACGATAGATCAGTTCACTGCGGTGACTTTTTGCGGCAAGTTTTTCACCGACATTTTGTATGTAGGTTTGTAATGCAGGGTCATCATATACAGAATATTGCTCAAGAACCTGCTGGTTGGTTTTCCGTCCCAGTGCGATCTCCTCCTGTTCTGACATCAAGACCAGATCCTGTTGCCCGGTCACCGGATTGACAGCACAGCCACCGGTCAGGAAAGAAAGCGCAAACAAGAGATATGACAATAGATATTTATGCATAAGGCAATTTTAATACAAGCCAATGTAAAGATCAGGGCTTGCCATTCGTCTGCCTGATTTCGAGATCGACGGGATGTCTTATCTGCATGCGGTATTCACCGTGGGTGTAATAAAGCCAGCCACGCGCCACGACATCCTGGCCAACCAGATCTTTCAGTATATCGTCCGGGAAATAGGGCAGGTCTTGTTTGGTGATACGCAGGGCCAGATTTCTCGCCAGATTGATCCAGGTTGCAGATTTACTCTCGCCGATACGCAATACATTACCTGTGATGATGCGATAACCCAGATCATTGATGGTTATGGATTCCACCGGAACAGGCTTGTACTGTTTCAGTGCCCAGAGACCTATCTGTTGTGACTGTGCAAATTCCGAGCTTTTCTCATAACAATCAAGATGGGCCAGGTTGGGCGGGATGTTAAGTGGAGTAGCCAGCCCTCTCTTCAACAGTAATGCCTGTATATTAATGCCGTCTTTGAGAAAAAGATGAGCGAGTGTACGGCCATATTTATCGTTATGTTCTTTATCATAAACCAGCTTAATGTCCCGGTTGGTATGTAACAGGCGGCTGAGATAGTCTCGCGCCTGATCTGCGCCGATTTGAGCAGGACGGCCATCACGCCCTGTCTCTGGTGCGTTGATCCCGATTAAACGAACATGGCGTTCATCTGCGAGAATAATCGTGTCGCCATCAATGACGTGCTTTACCGTTCCTGCATCATCAAATTTATTTGTGCTGCAGGAGGCCTCAAAAGCATATTTTTCCAGCGCATCTTCTTCCGCAAGAGTAATGCCGGGAAAGAGGCAGAGACATGCTGAAACAAAAAAGCGCCCGGTAAGAGCGCTTGCTTGTACAATGAATCTGCTCCAGCGGTATTTATTGCATACCGTATTTGCGGCGAAACTTGTCAACACGTCCGGCAGTGTCCAGCATTTTTTGCTGTCCGGTATAAAAAGGATGGCATTCGGAACACACTTCTATGTGCAGTTTTCCGGTATGCGTAGAACTGGTCTTGAAGCTGTTCCCGCAACTGCAGTTGACCGTTATTTCCTGATAAGCGGGATGTATATCTGTTTTCATGGCTAATTGTCTGAAATTTCTGACTAAATCATTATAAAAGGGTTGAGGAGTTTATTCGAAACCGGGCCGGCAGGCAAATAATATTTCGGACTATTACGCGGCCTGCAGGTTGAAATCAGCAATGACGGGAGCATGGTCAGAGGGTCTTTCCAGTGTCCTTGGCCGCTTGTCTATCCGGCAGGTACTACAGATGCTGGCGAGAGCCTGATTGACCAGAATATGATCAATACGCAGGCCCCGGTTTCTGCGAAAGGCGGCTGCCCGGTAGTCCCACCAGGAAAAACTTTTTTCTTCATGCTCGAACAGGCGAAAACTGTCTGCCAATCCCGCTGCCAGCAGTTTCCTGAACTCTGCGCGTTCCGCATCACTGACCAGTACTGAACCCGCCCATTCCTCCGGGTCATGGACATCCCGATCTTCGGGGGCAACATTAAAATCACCGAGTATCGCCAGTTTTTTGTTGCTGGCCAGCAGGTCTCTGACGAAGGGATGCAGGTGAGAAAACCATTCCATCTTGTAGGCATATTTATCCGAACCTACTTCCGAGCCGTTGGGCACATAAAGATTCAGTATCGTAATATCATTGATATCTGTACAGAGAACGCGCTTCTGCGTGTCCGCATATTCCGGCAGGCCGGTAATGATATTTGTTGCCGGCAGCTTGCTGAGTGTGGCCACTCCATTATAGGTTTTTTGTCCGGAAAATACCGCCTGGTAGCCGAGGGGGAGAAATGCTTCGGCAGGAAAATCCTCGTTCGTTAATTTTGTTTCCTGCAGGGCGAGGACATCAGGACTTTCACTGTTCAACCATTCCAGCACATGAGGCAAGCGTACACGCAGGGAGTTAACATTCCATGTGGCTATTCTGAACATTGAGATTTATCTACTGTTATTGATTTACCACGGGAAGGTGATCAGAAATATCAAGGTTTTGTTGAAAAAAACGTTATAGCCGGGTGTAATGGTTATTCAACATGCTCCTAGATCCGGAAACCGCCATGCTTGCGTCTGTTAAACCAGTCAAGCAAGAATAATCCGGCAATAAATCCGGCGAACAAGCTGATAGCGATAGAAATCAACATTTTCTTCCAGTCAAATTCGCCTATCTCAAAATTAATTTTGTTATTTGAAGGTTGTGCCACGGTCCGCATATTGTTGAGTTCCCTCTCCAGTTCTGTTTTTTCCCGAGCCAGGGTGTCCAGTTGCTCCATAAGATCATTGTCGCCGGTATTTTTGGACAGCTTGTTGCGAAGTTCTGCTGTCTGTGTCTGGAGTTCACCGATGCGCAGACGTTCTGATTTCAGTAATTGCTTGAGTTCTTCATTTTCATTGGTGACTGCTGCCAATGATTCTGAACTCTGGCCAGTGGTATTGATGTTTGTTGTCATGTCGGCCCCTGATTTAAGATCAGCTATCTCGGCCTCCAGTTTGCTAATCTGTTCCAGCGCAGCCTGCAGTTGTGCGCGCCCAGGTGCGGTATCGGCCAGATATTTGTTATCCATCCAGCCACTTGCACCGCCAGGTTCTTTTACCTGTGATACCGGTGTATCGCGCCGTATGATTTCCAGCTTCGTGCCGCTGGGGAGTAATTTAATTATGGGGCTGTCAACGCTTTTATCCTGATGCAACCCGGCCATGACCTTGTCATCAATATAGACGCTCTCTGCGACCGTCATGATCGGCATTAACAGTATCATCAATAAAACAAAGCGGTTCATCTTTATCTACACCATGCCTGGTTGTCTTTCGCCTATGCGGTAATTCCCGAATGCCGCAATAAGGGTTCAATGCTGGGTTTGCGGCCACGGAATTCTATGAACAGTTCCATAGGATCACGTGCGCCACCCTGTTCCAGTATTGTATGCAAAAAAGCCTGTCCGGTCGTTTTATTAAAGATACCGGTTTCTTCAAATTTGGAAAATGCGTCTGCTGACAGAACCTCGGCCCATTTATAACTGTAATACCCCGCAGCATAGCCACCAGCGAATATGTGCGAGAAACTGTGTTGAAAGCGATTGAAGTCCGGCGGGATGACCACGGCCACCTGTTGACGTACTTCATCGGCCAGTTGCTGGATATTGACTGGTTGGGCATCGGTGTATTCAAGATGCAGCCGGAAATCAAAAATGGCAAATTCAAGTTGCCGTACCATCTGCATACCTGTTTGAAAGGTCTTGCCGGTAATAAGTTTTTCATACAGGTCATTACTGATCTTTTCCCCGGTTTGATAATGACGACCGATAAGATCCAGCGATTCACGCTCCCAGCACCAGTTTTCCATGAATTGACTGGGCAGTTCGACAGCATCCCAGGGTACACCGTTAATGCCTGCAACACCGGGGTAGTCCACCATGGTCAACATATGGTGCAGGCCATGACCGAATTCATGAAACAGTGTGATGACCTCATCATGTGTTAACAATGACGGGTCATCGCCGATAGGCGGAGTGAAATTGCAAATCAGATAAGCGATGGGGGTTTGCACCCCGGTCAGGGTCTTTTTGCGCACGATACACTCATCCATCCAGGCCCCGCCCCGTTTATGTGGTCGCGCATACAAGTCCAGATAGAAACCCCCGCGCAAGGTGTTGGAGGCATCACAGATGTCAAAGAATTTCACATCCGGATGCCAGACATCTACATGCTCGCGCGGTAGGACGGTGAGGTCATAGAGCTGATTCACAATACCAAACAATCCATCCAGCACCTGGGGTACAGGGAAGTAGGGCCGTAATTCTTCCTGGGACAGTCTGAATTTGAATTCACGCAGTTTCTCAGAATAGTAGGCAACATCCCAGGCATATATCTGGTCAACGCCATATTCAGATTTTGCGAAGTGATTCAGTTCGTCAAATTCTGTTTTCGCCCTGATCTTGGCGCGTGCGGCGAGATCGTTGAGAAAATCCATGACCTCTTGCGGCGTGTTGGCCATCTTTTTTGCCAGTGAATAATGTGCAAAGGTGTCAAAACCAAGCAGACGGGCCAGCCGGTAACGCAGTTTCAATATCTCATGCATAATGCCGCTGTTGTCCCAGTTTTCCTGGCCGGGATTGAGTTCAGAAGCACGGGTGACATAGGCGGTATACACTTCCTTTCGCAGTTCCGTATTATCGGCATATTTCATCACAGGCGTGTAGGAAGGGAATTCCAGGGTGAACATCCACCCCTCTACAGCTTCTCGTTTAGCGGTCTGTGCGGCCAGGGCCACTACAGAATCCGGCAGACCGGATAATAATGATCTGTCGATGATATGTTTTTTCCAGGCATGGGTAGCATCCAGCAGGTTTTCTTCAAAGCGGGTCTGGAGCCGGGAAAGTTTCTGCTGGATCTCCTTGAATTGTTGTCTGGATGTCTTGTCCAGGGCAATGCCGGACAGGCGGAATTCACGCAGGGCATAATCGATAATCTTTTGCTGCGCCTGGGACAGGCGCCGGTAGTCTTCGCTGTTGGCTACCTGTTCATAGGCCTTGTGGAGGCCTTCGTTCTGGCCCATGTCCGTCGTGTAATCCGATATCCTGGGCAGGCAGTTATTGTATGCACGCCTGAGCTCCTCATTGTCAGTGACCGAATGCAAATGGCTGGCGGGTGACCAGACATGGCTCAGGCGATCATCAAGTTCTTCCAGCGGATGCAGTGTATTGTCCCAGGTATAGTGCTTGTTTTTTTTCAACAATGCGTCAATACATTGCCGGTTATCCGCGAGTATATGATCTATGGCCGGCTCGATATGTTCAGGTTTTATCCTGCTGAACGGGGGCAGCTGATCGTAATCAAGTAAGGCGTTATCCTGCATTTATTGTCCTGTAGGTATTCCGGTTAAATAGTATTAATTATATTACGTGAAACCGGTTATAAATTACCGGCTTTAACAGTTGACTGGCGGATTGCCTGCCTGCATCTTCTAAAAATCCATTTCCCCGGAAGCCGTATAACGCTAACTGAAAAGTGCCTTTACATCTACGTCTTTTCTTTCTGCTTCGCTGAATTCAAGTAATTCACGTGGCCCAAAACCAAAACCGCGCGCAACTATAACATCGGGGAACTGCTCAATCCGGATATTATTCTGGTTCACGCTCTCATTATAAAATTCACGCCGGGACGCTATTGAATTCTCCAGTTCGGATATGCGTCCCTGCAGATGCTTGAATGTATCATTGGCCTTCAGATCCGGATAAGCTTCGGCCAGTGCAAATAGATTCCCGAGGCCCACGCGCAATTGTGTTTCCGCCATCCCCACTGCTTTGACATCCGCCTGTTCGCGTGCGGCCGCTACCGCTGACCTCGCCTCCATGACCTTGAGCAAGGTTTCCTGTTCATAACCCATGTATTGTTTACAGATCTCGACCAGTTTGGGTAACTCGTCGTGACGTTGTTTTAATAACACATCAATGTTGGACCAGGCTTTGGAAACGTTGTGTTTCAATGTAACCAGTGCGTTGTAAACGATGATGGCATAAAGCACCAAGGCAGTTAGCACACCCAGCACAATGAAATCCATATTTGCCCCCTTTTGAACTATGTAATGTGTTGCAGTCAGTTTTACCCAGTATTGCAGCAGTCAATATATACTTTATCGAAACAATTTAAAAAGAAAAATCAAGGCGTTATATGATAATCCTTGGATGGAATAAAACATAAATTAAACAATTATCATTTGTATTATGATAAACTTCAAACACCGAGGTGAAAATGTATGTCTATGAAATATAAATTCTTATTGGTGATATGGGGCAGTTTTTTCCTGGGCTCCCAATCTATGGCCCAAGTTGACGAAGTGAATATTTATTCCGAACGCAAGGAAGAATTGATCAAACCTCTGCTGGATAAGTTTACAGCTGAAACCGGGATCAAGGTGAACCTCGTCACCGGTGAAGGCGATGCCTTGATCAAACGGCTGGAGATAGAAGGTAAGGACAGTCTGGCAGATATTCTGCTGGCAACCGATGTAGCGCGATTATATCGCGCCAAATCACTGGAATTATTGCAACCCGTACAATCAGACATCCTGGTCAGTGCCATCCCGGCCAATTTCAGGGATGGCGAGGGTTACTGGTATGGCCTGTCACTGCGTTCACGCATCATAGTTTATGCAAAAGAAAGGGTCAGGCCAGAGCAGCTTTCGACCTATGAGGCCATGACCAACCCTGAATGGAAAGGCAAGGTGTGTGTGCGTTCATCCTCCAATCCATATAATCAATCGCTGGTGGCCAGCATGATTGCACGGCTGGGAGTCGAGGCAACCGAAGTATGGGCATCAGGTCTGGTGCAGAACTTTGCCAGAACACCTAAAGGTGGTGACCGGGATCAGATCAAGGCGGTCGCCGTTGGCGAGTGTGATATCGCACTGGTTAATACCTATTATCTCGGAGGGATGTTACGTTCCGAGATGGTTGATGAGAAACAGGCGGCAGAAAAAGTAGCCTTGTTCTGGCCCAACCAGGGTGATCGAGGTGCACATTTTAATATCAGCGGTGCGGGATTGACCCGTGCAGCCAAAAATCGGGATGCGGCAATCAAATTACTGGAATTCCTGGCAGGTGATGAAGCACAGGTCTGGTATGCGGAAATGAATTTTGAATTTCCGGTTAAAGCCGGTATTGCGGTCAGTGAGACGCTACAGCAATGGGGTAATTATATTGCCGATGATATTAATCTGGATCAGTTGGGACAGTATAATGCCGAGGCGGTAAGGCTGATGGACAGGGCGGGCTGGAAGTAAGTACCCATTTCAAAAATGCCTGCGCTTAGAAGAACTCATCTCATCCATCCGCACATGCGCGACGGCGTGCGATTTTTGAGTAGTCCAAGGCGTGAGGAGCGAAGTTTGGTTGTTCCAATCGAGCGACGAGCAACGCCGGAATGGTCAAAAATCGCCCCGTCGTCCCTTCGGGTTGCGGCCCAAAAGCGTGGCTGTGGTGTTATTCGGCTTGTCCATATTGACATATGGCCTGTGCCTCTTGCCTTACATCCATCGCTTTTAGGCCAGCAACGCATCATGCGAGGATGGATGAGATGAGTTCTCTTACTTCGTCGCCCGCTGCATTGCTCCTCACCGTACTCTCTTGTACTGTCTCGTCGCAGCCTCGCGGGTTTCTCGTTCTAACTGCGCTCGGCAGATTTTTGAAAAGGGTTCAAATTAGGCTTAATAATGTCAGCCGCAGTTGAAATGCTTTTTTCTGCAATTCCTGCGCACTCCAATTTGGCCAGACACTTTTATGCAAGTGCATTGATATTTGTTTCATTAATTCTGGCGCTACCGTTGTTTGCTGTGATCAGTTCCTTCCTGATCCCGGCACCGGACATCTGGCAGCATTTGCTGGATACTGTATTAAAGGAATATATTCTCAATTCACTGATACTGATGCTGGGTGTGGGAAGCTTGACGCTGGTCCTCGGTATTGTCCCGGCCTGGCTGGTCACGATGTGCCATTTCCCCCTGAGCCGTACCCTTGAATGGGCTTTGTTGTTACCTTTGGCAATACCCGCTTACATCATTGCCTATACCTATACCGGTATACTCGATGCATCGGGTCCGGTGCAATTATTCATCCGGGAGCTGACCGGTTGGCAATATGGTGAATACGTGTTTCCGGAGGTGCGTTCTATCGGCGGGGCGATTACCATGCTGTCATTTGTCTTATACCCTTATATTTACCTGATCAGCCGGGCCGCATTTATCGAGCAATCAATATGTGCGTTGGAGGTGGCACGCACCCTGGGATGTGGTCCCTACAAGACTTTTTTCCGGGTGGCCCTGCCTCTGGCCAGACCCGCAATCATTGTTGGTTTGTCGCTGGTATTAATGGAGACCCTGGCGGATTACGGTACGGTTCAGTATTTCGGTATAGCCACCTTTACTACAGGAATATTCCGGACCTGGTTCGGTCTGGGAAGCAGTGCCGCCGCCGCCCAATTGTCGGCGTTACTCATGCTGTTTATAGTGGTATTGATTTATCTGGAATACTGGTCGCGCAAACAACAACGTTATTACCATACATCGAACCGCTACAGCTCTCTCACACAAAAAAAACTACGCGGCAGATATGCGTATTTCGCTTTTATTTTTTGTGTCCTGCCGGTATTAATGGGATTTCTGATCCCGGTATTTTTTCTGATCAAATGGGCGCTGTTGACTTACCAGAAGGTGATTAATCAACAGTTTATAAACCTGATGTTGAACAGCATTGTGCTGGCAGCGTGTGCAGCTGTTGTTGCCACGGTACTGGCACTGTTTATGGCCTATGGTAAACGCCGCATGTCGGGTCCTCTCATCCGGATTGCCGTGAATTTATCCGGTATGGGTTATGCAATCCCCGGTACGGTTATCGCTGTAGGTGTCATGTTGCCTTTTGCCTGGCTGGATAAACTGATAGATGGATTCTTCCGTGCACATTTTGATTACAGTACCGGCCTGTTGCTGAGCGGTACTCTGGTGGCTTTGATGTTCGCATATATGGCCAGGTTTCTCGCGGTGTCATTAAAGACGGTAGATGCCGGACTGGCCAAGATCAAACCATCCATGGATGAAGCAGGCCGCAGTATAGGCCTGAATGCATCCGCACTGGTCCGCAAGGTACACATGCCCATGATGCGCGGCAGTTTGCTGACGGCAGTATTACTGGTTTTCGTTGATGTATTAAAGGAATTGCCGGCAACACTTATCCTGCGGCCATTTAATTTCAATACACTGGCCATACGTGCTTATGAACTTGCGAATGAAGAACGGCTGGCCGATGCTGCCTGTCCTTCATTGGCGATCGTGCTGATTGCAATTATTCCGGTGATATATTTAAGCCGCTCAATTTCGATGTCACGTCCGGGCCATGACTACAGCCCTTGAGCTGAAAAATATCTCTGTTGCATTTGATCGTCTCAAGATCATCGATGCCATCACCTTTGCCCTGAGAGAAGGTGATATCGGTTGTTTGCTGGGCCCCAGTGGATGCGGGAAGACGACGCTGTTAAGAACAATTGCAGGATTTGAAACTCCTTTTGAAGGTGAAGTATGGATCCGTGGAGTACGAGTCAGTGACAACAAACATCTGGTGCCTGTTGAACAGCGGCAGGTTGGCATGGTGTTTCAGGACTATGCCCTGTTTCCACACATGACGGTCAAACAAAACATTGCGTTTGGTCTGCAGGATTTTAAAGGCCATCTGCGTGAGGTCAGGATCAGTGAACTGGTCGAACTGCTTGAGATCGGGGAGTTCCTGTACAAATACCCGCATCGCCTGTCTGGTGGGCAACAACAACGTGTGGCTTTGGCACGGGCGATTGCCTCCAGGCCAAGAATCCTTTTGCTGGATGAGCCCTTTGCAAGTATGGACATTACATTACGCGAGCAACTGGCAAAGGATGTCCGCAACATCCTCAAGCAGGACGGCATCACGGCGGTACTGGTCAGTCACAATCAGTTTGAGGCCTTTGCGATGGCGGATATTGTCGGTGTCATTAATGAGGGCAGACTGTTGCAATGGGATACGGCCTTCAACCTTTATCATCGTCCGGCAACCTCCTATGTTGCAGATTTTATTGGTGAAGGAGTTTTTCTTTCAGGTTCAGTAACCGGTGATCGGGAAGTCCACACCGAACTCGGTGTAATTACAGGGGCAATGCCATTGGGGCTAGAACAGGGGACAACCGTTGCGGTCCTGATCCGTCCGGACGATATTATCCATGACGACATGAGCGAGTTAACAGCCAGGGTTACAGACAAGGCATTCCGGGGCGCGGAGTTTCTCTACACCCTTGCGCTGGAGAACGGGACACGGGTATTGAGCCTGGTGCCGAGCCACCATAATCATCCTGTCAATGAGGATATAGGAATCAGGCTGGAGATCGATCATCTGGTTGTGTTTCCCGTCAGGTGACAAGAAATTTTTAATAGAATGTAATAATGAAATGAATTTTTCCCTGCTACAATTATGCTGAAAGTTCATCATAAAAAATCAACGAGAATTACAGCAATGAATCATGTCCCTGCAGATCTCAAATATTCACCGGCACATACCTGGTCTGAATTATTGGACGATGGCCTGGTCAGGGTTGGCATTACTGATCATGCACAGAAAGAGCTGGGTGATATCGTTTTTGTCGAATTGCCCGAAGTTGAGCGAGATTACACAGCCGGCGAAGAGTGTGCAGTGGTAGAATCGGTAAAATCAGCATCTGATATTTATTGTCCGGTATCCGGAGAGGTCGTTCAGATTAATCATGAACTGGAAGATATACCGGAGAAGATCAATACAGACCCTTATAATACCGGCTGGATATTTATATTGAGACCAAATGACGAAGCGGATCTGGATGAATTGATCGATGCTGACGCATACAGTGAATTAATTGAAGAATAGGAGACTGATCAAAATGGCCAAGATAACCCTGCACGGTAATGAATTTCACACCAACGCTGATCTGCCTGCAACCGGTCAACAAGCCCCGGATTTTGTGCTGGTGGATAGCGAATTGAATAATGTCACTCTCGAAACCTACAAAGGCAAAAAGAAACTGCTGAACATTGTGCCCAGCCTCGATACCCCGGTCTGCGCTACCTCAACAAAAAAATTCAATGATGCCGCAAAGTCAAAATCCGGTACGGTGTTTTTGATGGTTTCTGCTGACCTGCCATTTGCGATGAAACGTTTTTGTTCTGCTGAAGGCGCGGATAATGTTATACCTCTTTCCATGATGCGTTCGCGTAATTTTGCCAAGGATTATGGCGTGCTCATTGAAGATGGTCCTCTGGAAGGTATTACCGCACGTGCTGTCGTGGTGCTGGATGAAAACAACAAGATTGTTTATACGGAACTGGTACCGGAGATTGCGCAGGAACCGGCATACGACAAGGCGCTCGCTGCGCTGTAGTCTTTAAATCTTTCCGGATTATTCGATGTCAGTAAAAGGCAGTGGTGGTATCCAGCGCCTGTATAAAGCCACTATCTATTCCATGCAGGGTCTGCGGGCAGCCTTCAGAAACGAAGTTGCCTTTCGTCTGGAAGTTGTTTTGTCCATTGTGCTTGTTCCCCTCGGTTTATGGTTGGGAGATAACGGGGTCGAACGTGCATTGTTGGTTGGAAGCATACTGCTGGTGATGATTGTTGAATTGATCAACTCAGGGATAGAGGCAGTGGTCGACCGGTTCGGCGGAGAACAGCACGAACTCTCGGGAATCGCAAAAGATATGGGTTCCGCAGCGGTCCTGGTGACACTAATTAATGTTTTTGTGATCTGGTGCCTGGTTTTATTCTTTTGATTATTGAATATTACCGCAAATGGAATTGAGGATATTAATCATATCAGCAGGTTTTCTTTTCACCTCCGGTCTCCGTGCGGATCATCATCCGCCGGAAGACTCCTGGACTTTTACTTTCCGCTTTGAGAATGATCTGTTTGCCGGTACGGACAAGAGTTACACCAACGGAATCAAATTAAGCTGGATCTCACCCGATCTGCCCTGGTTTCATGAAAGTGACGATTTGCCGGACTGGGGCAAGGCAATAGTAAAAAGACTGCCATTCAGTGATATCGAAGACCTGCAACGCAATATTGTTTTTTCTGCCGGGCAGAATATGTATACACCTGACAACACTCGTACTACTGATTTAATTACCGATGATCGCCCCTACGCCGGCTGGCTTTACGCTGGTGCCGCGTTTCACAACAAGAATTACCGCCGCCTGGATACGATAGAAGTGCAACTGGGCGTAGTGGGACCATGGTCATTTGCAGAAGAGTCACAGAATCTGGTCCATGAGATACGTGGTATCGATGAAGCACAGGGTTGGGACAACCAGATCAAAAACGAGCCCGGCATTGTGTTGCTTTATGAACATAAGGATCGAATATTAACACCCAAAACGTTGTCCGGTTTCGGTTTTGATGCGATCACACATTACGGGGGAGCGCTCGGCAACATATATACCTATGCCAATGCCGGCATGGAAATCCGTTTCGGCTGGAATCTGCCAACGGATTTCGGTACATCGTTGATCCGGCCGGGCGGAGACACCAACGCACCTGCAGATACCAAAGACCCGCGTTATCAGCAGACCGTTCATGGATTCAGTCTGCATGCCTTCGCCGCTGCTACCGGCAGGCTGGTTTTGCGGGACATTTTTCTGGAAGGGAACACCTTCCGCGGCAGCCACAGTGTAGACAGGGAATTACTGGTCGGTGACTTTATTGTTGGTGTTAGTATTCTCTTAGACAGTTTTAAACTTTCCTATGCACAGGTATTTCGCACCAAGGAATTTGAAGGCCAGGACAGCGGGCACCACTTTGGTTCAGTCAGTATTTCCTATACTTACTGATAATTCAGCAGGGCTACCCTTGTCTCATATCGTTTACCGATATACAATATAAAGCGTGATTAAGACCTTTCGCTGCAAGGATACGGAATTCCTGTTCAAGGGCGTGAGTGTAGCGCGTTATGTCAATATCGAATCAATCGCGAGGCGCAAATTGAAAATGCTGGATGCAGCCCGGCAATTACATGACTTGCGTTCACCACCCGGAAACCGGCTGGAAGCCCTCAAAGGTGATCGTGCCGGACAGTACAGCATACGTATCAATGATCAGCTTCGGATATGTTTTCGCTGGGCTGATTCGGGTGTGGAAGATGTAGAGATTGTAGATTATCACTGAGGTGAATAACTTATGAGTAAAAAACTATTACCGCCGGTACACCCCGGTGAAATTCTGCGTGAGGAGTTCATGGTTCCGCTGAATCTCTCAGCCAATGCATTGGCCAGAGCGCTGGACCTTACACCCGCGCGCGTTAATGATATTGCACGCGAACACCGTGGCATCAGCGCGGATACAGCGCTACGGCTGGCGCGGTTCTTTAATACTACCCCCGACTTCTGGATGAACCTCCAGAAAAGTTATGAACTGGAAGTTGCCGAACGTCAGGCAGGCCCTGCGATCAACAAAAAAGTGAAACCTTTGAGCAAAGTGAAAGGATATGACGGCGTGATCGCTTGATGTAATTTAAGGAGTTGATATTTCATGGGTGATAAAATCCACCGCAACTCACTCAAGCTTGGCCACAAGCTACACTGGTACCGGATTGAAAAAATCCTTGGTCAGGGTGGATTTGGCATCACTTATCTCGCTCACGATTTCAATCTCGACCGTCAGGTCGCCATCAAGGAATATCTTCCTATAGAACTTGCGGTGCGGGAGCGGGATTTTTCCGTGCATCCGGTCACCGAAGATCACGGCGAAAAATTCCGCTGGGGGCTGGATCGATTCGTTACCGAAGCTCGCACACTCGCCAGATTCAAACATCCGAATATCGTGCATGTCCTGAATGTTTTTGAGGAGAATAATACCGCCTACATGGTGATGGAGTACGAGCAAGGCGAGAGCCTGCAGGAGATACTCAGCCGCCGCAAAACCCTGGAAGAGGCGGAATTAATCAACATCCTTATTCCCGTTCTGGGCGGTTTGCAAAAGGTACATGATGCAGGATTCATCCATCGTGATATCAAGCCAGCAAATATTTTTATCCGTGAAGACGGCAGCCCGGTGTTACTGGATTTTGGTTCAGCCCGCCAGGCGCTCAGCATGGCTACGCAAACGTTGACCAGTCTGGTATCACCGGGATACGCACCGTATGAGCAATATTATTCCAAGAGCGACCAGCAAGGGCCGTGGACAGACATCTACGGTTTAGGCGCCACCTTATACCGCGCAATCTCAGGAAAAGCACCTATGGACGCCGTAGACCGCAGCCGTGCGATTCTTAAAGGTGAACAGGATATTTTCGTACCGGCATCGCAAATTGGGAAAGGTAGATATTCAGAAAGATTTTTACTTGCGATTGATCACGCGCTCCAGTTCAAGGAAGAAGATCGGCCAAAAACAATTAGTGCATGGAAACAAGAATTTGATTTGCCGGAAGATCCAATCAGGCAAGCCATCGTTGCAGAGCATACGCCAACCCAGCCGGGAACAAAAATACCAGAAAGACAGCAGCAGAAAAGGTGGATATATAGCAGGGTTGCGATCCTTGTTGTGCTTGTTGGTATTGGAGTTCTCTATCTTTACCATGGTGAAATTCAAGATTATCTCTTCGGGCCAACAAAGGCCCAGCTTAAATCGGAACGCCAGCGAGCTGAGGATGAAAAAAGACTTGCGGCCTTAAAGCAAAAAAAAGAGGAAAACCTGAAACGCAAAGATATGGCATTCGATCCGACCACCGCAAGACTCATTGAAGAACCCGCCACCTCTACCTTCGATCCATCTACGGCAACACCATTAGACGTAACTACCCCGAAATCATCATATCATCGCGCCTCTGAGGAGCAGAAACGGGCAGAAGCAGAGGCACAACGTCAGGCAGAAATTGAAAGCCAACGACATGAAGAAGTACGTAAACAAGAGGCAGAGCGTTTAGCACTTGAGGAGGAACATAAAAAAGAACTAGAAGAGGAGCAGAAACGGGCAGAAGCAGAGGCACAACGTCAGGCAGAGTTGGAACGCCAGCGTGCAGAAGATGAAAAAAACAGATTGGCGACGGAAAAGGCAAAACGTGAGGCGGAAGAAGAAGTAAAAAAAGCTGAGTTAGAAAAACAACACACTATGGAGGAAGAACGCAAACAAGAACAAACCGCTGCCAAAAATGATATTGACGATGAATTAATGGATCAAATTAAAGCGGAACTGCTGGCTGAAGGAATAGATTTATCAACTCTTCCGCCTGCGCAACAGGAAGCCTACATCGCAGGGAAATATAATGAGCTGGCAGCGAAAAAAGAGACTCTTGATAATAAGATGTATATTAATCAATCTTAAAGGCCGACAAAATAA
>MGYU01000058.1 GCA_001801885.1 Gammaproteobacteria bacterium RIFCSPLOWO2_12_47_11 | reverse complement strand
CGGCACGTGCGGGAGAACACACTCCGGCAGTATTGGGCGAGTCACCGGTGACGTATGATGACAATGCGCAACGGCCTTCCACCATGACACAGAGACTTCCGAACCCAAACACTTCCACATCAACAGGGACTTTTTTTACCAGCTGTTGTACTTGCGCCAGAGATAATACCCGTGGCAATACGACACGTTTGATTTCAAACTGTTCATGATAAAAATCGATGGCCTGGCGGTTGGTTGCCGAAGCTTGTACCGACAGATGGAGCCGCAGTTCAGGATATGTTCGTACACAATAACGCATCAAACCGGGGTCAGCCAGGATCAACGCATCTATCCCCAGATCGACGGCGGCATCGATCGCCCGCACCGCTGTTTTCCACTGCGGCGGCTGCGGATATATATTCAATGCAAGGAAAACGCGAACGCCTTGAGCACTGGCATAATTGATGCCCTGGCGGGCTTCTTCAACACTAAAATTCAAACCGGGAAAATTACGCGCATTGCTTCCATCCCGGAATCCGATGTAGACCGCATCGGCGCCGTTATCCACTGCGGCGCGCAATGCCGGAAGATTGCCTGCAGGACAAACGAGTTCGAGTTTGTTATTCATGCAGTACAAGCAGCATCAGTAAACAGGCGCGATCCCTGGCAGGCGCCACGTCGTTTGAGTTCATCCCTGATGGCATTCAACACCAGCCACTTTTTTGCACACCACAAAGGGGCCAGCAACAGATGAATTGGAGCGGTTCCGGTCAAGCGGTGAAAAACCACATGTGAAGATGTCATCTCAATCACATCGCAAACCGTATCAACGTATTCATCCAGTAACAGCGGCGTGTAATCTCCCCGGCGCCATTCGTTTGCCAGACGGGTGCCTTTGACGACATGCAGCGGATGAATTTTAAGCCCTTCAACGCCACGGTCGAGCACGCAATGTAACGTGGTGATGACATGCGACTTGTCTTCGCCCGGCAAACCGGCCATCAGGTGCGTACATACCTTCAAACCGTAACGGTGTGCCGCACGAACCGCCCTGCAATAATCAGCAAAATCATGCCCGCGATTGACTCGTGCAAGCGTCGTATCGAAACTGGATTGTAGTCCAAGCTCCAGCCACACTTCATAACCTCTGCACTGATAGTCTGCGAGCAGTCCCAGTACTTTATCCGGAACACAGTCAGGACGCGTGCCGACCGACAAACCGGCAACATCCGGTTGTTCCAATGCCTCATCATAAATAGAGCGCAGTTTATCGATATCGGCATAGGTGTTGGAATAGGCCTGGAAATACGCGAGATAACGGCGGGCGCCGGTGCGTTTACGTATCACCCGCCGGCCGGACTCAAGCTGCATGGCTATTGGTGCCGGCCGCAATCCGTTCGGACTGAACGAGGCATTATTGCAAAAACTGCAACCACCGCGGCCCTTTGTGCCGTCACGGTTGGGACAGGTGAATGCTGCATCGATCGCAATTTTATGAATGCGTTCATGATAACGTTTTTTTACATACTGACCGAAAGTATGAACATAATCCGCCAGTGTTGATGTAACTGCCGGTATGGCAAGTATTCCGGTTTGCGTATTACTTTTCACTTTGTAGTAGTCGGGGTGGCGAAACCATCATCCGCCATGATATGAAATACGGTTAAATCTGTTTTCAGCAGTGGCCGGATCTTGTTGTTTAACCGGAGTGAGATCCGCTCCCCGTAACATGACAGTAACTGCAGAACACGATCAAGATGCTGCAACTGTTTTCCGGAACATTCCTCAATGCGGAGTGACAATGTAACTGCCGTTTCACGCAATAGCCTTTCAATTCTGCGGACACTGTGTGTAAAGAACCGTTGGTCGACAGTTCCTCGCAGTGTGACCGCGAGAAGGGTGGCTGCCCCCGTATCTTTTATCGAAATCTCAAGATTACCCCTGCCCAGATAGCCATTACAGGTGCGGCGTATCAGTGCAATGGTTGCCTGTGCCGTGCGCCACTCACGTTCAGGGTCAATACTGAAGTAACGCTTGATGTAATCGCGCATGGCCAGTCCGCTGATCCAGTCCGAAACCACCTGCGGCCAGTTGCGTGGCCGGCAAACGATCAGTGTGCGCAGGAAGTGCCACAGGCGTACAGGACCTCCGGGAATGATGCCCCGGGTTAGCAGCTTTGTAATGATTACCAGACGTTGCACGAACGGGTATTCACCTTGATAGACAGGTTTTTTGAGATAACGGGTCTTGAGACGAATGCGGCGGGCGATGTTACAGTCGCTTCCCAGGCGCCGGTAAAGCTCCTTGTAGGACTCCACCAGCGTAGTATATTTCATACGCATAGGCAGGTAGTTTGTTGCCGGTCCCGTATTGTTGGCATGTTCCGCGCCTGCAATAAGGCGCCCTTCCTGTTTCAGGCGTTCGTACAGCGGGGTACGGGGCAAGGCGGTTAACAATCCGATCATGGCTACCTGGATGCCCGAGGCCATGATAAAACGATACTGCCGGTCAAAAGTATTCAAAGTATCGTTATCAAAACCGACAATGAAGCCTGCGAACACATCGATTCCGTAACCATAGATTCTACGCACGGCGGAAAGGATATCCTGGCGGGTATTTTGGGGTTTGTGGATCTCCCTCAGGCTTGCTTCATCAGGCGACTCAATGCCGATAAATACCCAGCTGAATCTGGCCTCCCGGAACAACTGCAACAGCTCTGTATCATCGGCCAGATTCAGCGAGGCCTGGGTGCCGAACTGTATTTCATACCCGTGTTGTTGCTGATAGTTCGCCAGGAACCGTAACAGTTCCTTCGCTTTCCGTTTGTTGCCAATGAAATTATCGTCCACAAAGAAGACATTATGCACGCCAAGTGAACGGAGCTGATCCAGCTCTTTGCCGATTTGCTCCAGGCTTTTGGTGCGGGGCTTGCGGCCAAACATGACGATAATGTCACAAAAATCGCAACGGTATGGGCAGCCCCGTGAAAACTGCATGCTCACCGATGCGTAGCGATCCAGCTTCAAGAGATCAAAACGTGGCGGCGGCGAGTCCGCCAGATCAACCATTCCTGTTTCCCGGTAAGTCTTGCCTGCCTTGCCCTGCTCAAAATCGCGGCAGAACAAAGGCCAGATGTATTCAGCCTCACCGGTTATCACTGTATCCGCCAATCCCGCATAACGCTCCGGGCATAATGATGCATAGCTTCCACCTGCTACAACGTGGTAACCACGCTTACGGTAGTAATCGAGTAACTCACACTGGCGTTTGTACTGAACGGCCATACCACATACCCCAACAAGGTCTACCTGCGGAGCAACAGGAACAGGATCGATATTCTCGTCAATGATCTGCACTTGCCACCCGGGCGGACATAACGCCGCCAGCGTGGCAAGGCCGAGGGGCGGATTGAGGGCGCGCTTGCCCGGTAACACCTTCTCCAGCGCCCAGCGGAAACTCCAGAAGCTCTCCGGGAACCGCGGATTAATCAGTATTACGCGGTATTTCTGCTTTGTTGGCGTGAGTGGCAATCTGGTTTGCACGGCGTTTGTCATACTTTAAGGGCAAAACATAATATAAACATTCAGATGGAGGCTTTTTCATCACGGTTTCATTAGAAAACCCGAAATCACAATAAATCCCTTATCATGGAATTCTCTCTTCTGCGCTACGCTTAGAATCATTTTAAGCACACTCCTCCGATTTCATATCTGTCGCGATTCACCGATGGTATCGACAGGATAAAGCTACATTGAACGAAGTGAAGAGTATTTGATATTGATCAAATAAACCGGTTTTATCGGGACATCAGTATGGTTACAAATGCATTGATATTGAAGGTATTATTCTGGCCACTGGAGATATCGGGATGATAAACGATTAGATTAACCGCGATGGCCGGCACGTTCATGAAATGATTCATCACGTCTTCATGCAGTTCCTGGATCTTTTGTATAAACATCTTGAACGGCCCCTGCATTGTTATCTATTGATTATTACTCTGCGGCAGGAACTGTCGTGGCAAATACGGGTAAACTGAGCTAGCAGAACCTGTCTTAATATTGCTACGTTTGATGATTCGGCGTTGAAAACTGGGCTTTTATTCGCTTAGCAACTTCCGCAGTGCGGGGATATCGTGAAAAACGATCTGGTTACCCTGTACAACCACTATGTTTTCACGCTTAAGGCGTGCCATGATGCGCGAGAATGTTTCCGGTTGGATGGACAGGCGTGATGCCAGTATGTTTTTCGGATAACCCAGGGTGAATTCGGTCTGCCCGGCTGAATTTTCCGGAACCGATTTTAACAGATAATGGGCCAGCCGGTATGTTGCATTATGCAGACTCAGACTGTCGATCTCGTTCAATTGTACATGCAACCGCTGACTCATGGTGGACATTAACCGGAAACAGGTGTCCACGGATTCTTTTAATATATTTCTGAATGTTTCCATATCAAAGGCAACTAAATGACTCGGTTGGATGGCCGCTGCATTAACCGGGTAACACCGGTTCGGCATGAACATCACGGCTTCAGCAAACATCTGGCCGGTGTGAACAATATCCATCACCTTTTCACTGCCATCTTCTGCAAGCCGTGACAATCGCATCTGGCCATCATGGACAAAATAAAAATGATTGGCATGTTGTCCCTGCCGGAAAAGAACACCTCCGGCTACAAGGTCTATTTTGGTTGCTGTAGACAATACGGTGTGGAATTGTGCCTTATTCAGGGCGGAAAAAATCGGAATTGTGGTGAACTCTATGGCAATTTGCCCGTTATTCTGCAGCATATTTCTAATGGCAGTCATGATGACTTGATTAAGGTCAAGGCAATATAACCCAAAACTGTCCAGTTTTTCATTAAATATCCCCATGGAGAGAGTCATCTGTTAATGCTGCACACAGAAACCTGTCTGGCAAGGTGCCCCATAATCGCGTATGAGGACCGCCAATAGTTCGGTTGGGATAAATACCGGTTGAAGTACGTGACTGGATGATTTAATAGCCCAGTGTTATCGAACGCGTTAGTGCCAAACTGACGATAATCACCAGCAAACAATATGAAATGATTAGAGCAATAATCCTGATCATCCGGGTTTTGCCATATTTCAATGCTATAGCACCGGTCCCGATATAAAGGATGATTGCAGCCAGTTTGGCCAGCAGCCAGCCATATCCATGGTGGTAGCTGGTGTAATTGATTACCAGCACTATCCCGCTAAACAACAACAGGGTATCAATGATATGCGGCACAATACGTGCGGGTTTCGACAGCAGCAATGGAGAATCCATCAACATCCACATGCCGCGCAGGGTGAATGAAATAATGGTTAATACTGCAAATGCAATATGAATGGTCCTGGTATATTCCGCAATGCCAAACATTTTTCCGGACAATGGTTGATTATTTCACTGATCCTTGCAGATAATCTTCCTGTAATTTCCCCGTGGGGTAACAAAATATGCTTCAGACATTATCATACACGCTGACCGCCATTATCCTGTATTTGATCTCTGACTGGTTGTTACAACGCATGGAAGTGGCTGCCGGACACCGTTTCCAATATCGCAGTCTGGTGTTTTTCTGCATCCTTGCCTTCCTCGCCCTTCTAAGCTTCACTGCTATACGTATTTTTATTAATAATCAATAAGTTACAAGAATTGACTAAATCAAAGGAAATAATGGAATAGATTGATATAAATCAAGGAAATGATGGAATAGATTAAATACATTGACTACTCTTAAACAAATTAAGAATGTCAGCTATCAATGTACTATCGGCGCGACATAATTTTTCTGGGAGAAATACCATGTCAGATGAACAGACACCACCTGAAAGCGAGGACAATGAGCATAAACGCATCCCGGTTATGCAGCAAATCATAGACAATCCATTTTTACTCCTGTTCCTGGGGGTTACTATTCCGACTGTCTTTTACATCATCTGGGGGGTAATGGAAATTGTCCAGATCCCTATAGCTAAATAATAAAATATGGAGATTTCATCATGTCTATAAGCCCTCCGCAGGAAAAGCTCTGGTGGAATGAACCCATCCCCAAATCCGAATTGATATGGATCATCGTTGGCTTTATATGGGGCCTGATTATGTTTTTCATGATGATCTACTGGCATGCTGTCGGAGAACAGAACCTGTCAAACGAGGCCTATCGTATTACTGCAGAGGATTTCGCCGCCAGGACCAACACCATGATTGAAAAGTACAAGGTACGTGATGAGGCCGGTTTTCCGGTTGTGCATCCGCCACCGGGAAGTGATGTCTATCTGATTGCCCGTCTCTGGCAATGGTGGCCTATTCTGGAACTGGAAAAAGATCAGAGCTACCGTCTGCATATCTCATCCATGGACTGGCTGCACGGATTCTCTTTACAACCGGTCAATATCAATCTGCAAATCCACCCGGGCTATGAAATGGTTCTGACTGCCAAGCCCGATAAGGCCGGTGAATACGGAATAGTATGTAACGAATTTTGCGGTATAGGCCATCACACCATGGTGGGCAGAATGTACGTGATTGAAAAATAGGGGACATAGAAATGGCAATAAATGAACAATACCGTATTTGTCCTGCGACCGGGTTACGTGTCTATCGATCAGCTGAAAATCTGATCAAGGCCAATGCTGTAATTGCGATAATCTTTCTTGCAATCGGGGGGCTATTTGGCCTGATGGTGGCACTGACCCGCTGGAAAGCAGTCCATCTGCTTCCCGCAGAGTGGTTTTATCTTGTGCTCACGGCACATGGTCTCAATGTCCTTGTGGTGTGGATCATATTTTTCGAAGTGGCGGTACTCTATTTTGCATCTGCAGTCTTGCTGGGCTGCCGGCTGGCTACACCGCGGATAGCCTGGGCCGGTTTTGCCCTGATGTTGATTGGCGCAGTCATGATTAATATTGCTGTCTTGCAGGGCCATTCCAGCGTGTTGTTCACTGCCTACGTACCGTTAAAGGCGGCCCCTCATTTCTATCTCGGATATATACTTTTCGCTGTTGGCGCCCTGATTGGCTGTTTTATATTTTTCGGAACCCTGGTCATTGCCAAACAGGAGCGCACTTATGAAGGTTCGGTCCCACTGGTAACTTTCGGTGCCGTAACAGCTGCTATCATCGCGGTATTCACTATTGCATCCGGTGCCATTATACTTATCCCGACTTTCCTCTGGTCCATTGGACTCGTCAGTCACATAGACACCCTGATGTACCGGACAGTCTTCTGGGCGTTTGGCCACTCCTCGCAGCAGATCAATGTGGCTGCCCATATATCCGTCTGGTATCTCATTGCCGCAGTTACCCTGGGCGCGAAACCCTTATCAGAAAAAGTAAGCCGTTTTGCATTCCTGCTGTACATCCTGTTTCTGCAACTGGCCAGTGCTCATCACTTACTTGTTGATCCGGGCATCAGTTCAGAATGGAAGATCTTCAATACCAGTTATGCCATGTACCTGGCCGTACTCGGCAGCATGATCCACGGCTTGACAGTTCCGGGTTCCATCGAAGCGGCTCAACGCAGGAAAGGTTACACCAATGGTCTGTTTGAGTGGTTGCGTAAGGCCCCGTGGGGCAACCCGGCTTTTTCAGGGATGTTTATTTCGTTGATCCTGTTTGGTTTCCTTGGTGGTATATCCGGGGTTGTCATGGGCGTAGAGCAGATCAACCTGATTATTCACAACACCATATACGTCGTTGGTCATTTTCATGCGACCGTTGTAGCGGGGACTACACTCGCCTTTATGGCATTGACCTACCTGTTGATCCCGCTTATCTTTCAACGCGAATTGATTCTGCCTGGCTGGGCCAGGGCGCAGCCGTATCTGTTCGGCCTGGGGGTGACCGGCATATCGCTGTTTATGATGGGCGCGGGTACACTTGGTGTACCGCGACGGCACTGGGATATTTCACTGGCGGATGCCGTCCTGCCTTACGATTTCCCGGGCGCCGCCAACCTGATGATGGGATTGAATGGCATAAGCGCACTACTCGCCGGTCTCGGTGGTATTATCTTTATCGTTGTTGCAGTCGGCTCGGTTTTCTTTGGCAAACGTATTACCTTGGCAGAGGCAAAACCGGATAAACCGGAAGCCGCGGTTGTTGCGAAATACGGCAGTGCCGAAACACCCGCAGTACCCGGTACGATGGTGCTGGTAGCGGTGTTCTTTACCACCTTTGTCCTCTATTACTATGTCAACTGGAAATATCTGGCCGAAATATGGCCATTGAGATAATTGCGGATATCAGGTGATCAATGGCGGTTAAATGGCGGGGAGTAACAGACAGAGGAAAAATAATCCGTCCTGATTGTCTGATACGTTTCAGCTGCCTCCTGTCAATTATTATTTTCCTGGTACTGTCCGGTACCAATCCTGCTTATTCCTATGACGAGGAGTCTCATCATTCCGGCGGTCCTGCCCTGGACGAAGCAGCGGCATTTAAATTCAGCCAGTCGGCACTGGGCAATAATATTGGAGATCACCGTTTTACCAACAGTGACGGAGAGGATACAAACCTGGCACAATTTCTCGGTAAGCCACTGCTGGTAAGTCTCATCTATACCAGTTGTTACCATACCTGTCCGATTTTGACCAAGCATCTCTCCGATGTTGTAAGGATTGCCCGTGATGCATTGGGGGATGACAGCTTTTCAGTCATATCAGTAGGGTTTGATACCGCGGTAGACAGTCCGGAACGAATGCGTATATTCGCAAAAGAACGCGGTATTGATATGCCGATCTGGTCATTTCTCAGCACCGATCAATCCACCATTGATGCACTCAGTAGCGAACTTGGTTTTATCTATTTCCGCTCCCCAAAGGGATTTGATCACCTTGCCCAGATAACACTACTGGATGCCGGGGGACGTGTTTACAGGCAGATCTATGGTGATAATTTCGAACCACCCGTCCTGGTGGAACCGTTAAAGGACCTGGTGTTCGGCAAGCACACGGAATCCGATCTTCTCACCGGCTGGATAAACAACATTCGTCTGTTCTGTACAATCTACGATCCAACCAGGAAACGTTACCGTTTTGATTATTCAATCTT
The DNA here is from genome assembly GCA_001801885.1 of Gammaproteobacteria bacterium RIFCSPLOWO2_12_47_11. Lineage (GTDB taxonomy): Bacteria > Pseudomonadota > Gammaproteobacteria > Eutrophobiales > Eutrophobiaceae > 2-02-FULL-47-50. The sequence continues at coordinate 33,319 of MGYU01000058.1, read as the reverse complement.
TATCGCTATCGGGATAGGTATTCTCACCCTCGGTGCCACTGCTATTTTTGTGGTGCGTTCCTGGCGACAGCATAAATCGACGGCATAATTAAAACTGTAATTTCAGAAAATAATTAATTGCCTGTAACCTTTGAAAATGAACCATGCTGTCCATTTTAAATCTATGATATATAAAGTTAACAAGGTCCACCTGTTCCCTGCATTCAACTTGCATGCTGAAATTAATATAGTGCAGTATTTTTCATGAAAAAATTATTACGAGCGGGATTCGAACATATTGAGGACGGGTTCGACGTTCTCTTTGGACCAAAATGGAATCCCTTTTATCAACTCGGTGCGCTCGGCTGGTTCTATTACTGGATCGTCATCATCAGCGGTATATACCTTTATATCTTCTTCGACACCGGAATTACTGAGGCCTACCAATCCCTTGATTACCTGACGTATGAACAATGGTATGCAGGGGGCATCATGCGCAGCCTGCATCGTTATGCCTCGGATGCACTGGTCATCATGATGATGATTCACCTGCTGCGTGAATTCGCCATGGACCGGTTCCGGAGTTCACGCTGGTTTGCCTGGTTTACCGGCGTCCCCATGCTCTGGTTTGTTTTTTCCGCCGGTATTACCGGCTACTGGATGGTCTGGGATACGCTTGCCCAGTATATCGCCATCGCCACCACTGAATGGCTGGACACGCTGCCGCTATTCGGGGAAGCGATCGCACGTAACTTTCTCAGCGACACGACATTAAGCGGCCGGTTTTTTACCTTGATGGTCTTTCTCCATATTGCACTGCCGTTATTCCTGTTATTTATCATGTGGATCCATATCCAGAGACACGCTTCACCCCGGGTCAATCCGCCCCTGGAACTGGCTGCGGGGACATTTATTATGTTGCTGGTGCTGTCAATTGCCAAACCGGCACTCAGTAATGCACCCGCGGATCTGGCTACCGTACCGGCAGTAGTCGGGCTGGACTGGTTTTACATGTCAATATACCCGCTACTTGATTACGTACCGGGACTAACAGTCTGGATTTTACTCGTAACTGCGACTGCACTCCTGCTGCTGGTACCCTGGTTGCCACCGGGGCAACGCAATCCGGTTGCGGTGGTCAATCTTGATAACTGTAATGGTTGCAGTCGCTGTGCCACCGATTGTCCCTTCAGTGCGATTACCATGGAACCACGTAGTGATGGCAGTGCCTACGAGCACGAAGCGGTTGTTGACGCAAGTCACTGCACCAGTTGCGGTATCTGCGCCGGTGCCTGCCCTACTGCAACCCCGTTCCGGCGCAGATCAGATTTATCACCGGGGATCGAACTACCCGATCAACCTATTAAGGAATTGCGGGAAAAAACAATTACTGCATCAGCACGACTGATCGGTAATGACAGGGTTATTGTTTATGGCTGCCAGAACAGCCTCAACCCTGAAGAAATGGCAGGCACCGGGGCAGGTGTCGTGACCATGCCATGCATCGGTATGCTGCCCCCGTCCTTTATTGATTTTGTACTATCGAAGAAACTTGCCGATGGCGTCTTTCTCACCGGTTGTCGTGCAGGTGATTGTTATTTCCGGCTTGGTATCAAATGGACTGATGCACGTATTGCCGGTGAACGTGATCCCCGCCTGCGTCAGAGGGTGGGACGGGAACGGATCGGGAATTTCTGGGCTGGTCTCACCCGCCGCAAGGATTTTTTCAGGGAACTGGCAGCATTTCGTATGCGGCTGAAAAATCTTGCATCTTCACAGCCAGAGAAACAACCGCCACCTGCAGCATCAGAAAATGATCGAGAGATAACCCATGCCTGAACTGCGCTATATTGTCGGACAGGTTATTGCCTTCACACTGTTTGCAATCGGGCTTGGCTATTTTTCCAATTCTCCCACTTATACTCACCACGATCCCGAAATGGCATTAATCAAACTGAGTTTCAGCCATGCCAGTCAACATAAAGAAGAATGCCGCCGTTTGTCTCCCGAGGAAATTGCCGCACTGGCTCCCAATATGCGGCGCCCCATGGATTGTCCGAGGGAACGGGTCCCGGTCCTCGTTGAAATGACAATGGATGGCAATACATTATTGAGAAAATCATACGCGCCAACCGGCCTGGCCCATGATGGTGCCGCCTCGGCATATGAAAAAATTCCGGTAACACCCGGACAGCATAAATTAACAGTACGTTTGAGAGACAGTAACAGAGATGAGGGATTTGATTATGAAGATGGTATCAATATCAATCTTGTCCCCCTGCAGCAGTTTGTGATTGATTTTCGCAACAGTAGTTTCCAGTTTTATTGAGGCGATTACAGTATGACATTAATTGAATGGAAAGATGAATTCAATCTAGGTGTACCGTCCATTGATCATGAACACCGCGAATTGATCGACTTAATCAATGAATCATTCGATCAACTTGTTGGCAGTGATTCACATTTAGTCATACAACATTATCTTGGTGAAATTTATGCCAGGATATCAGCCCATTTTGCACTCGAGGAGAAAATAATGCGTGAGAAGAAATATGATCAGTATGAGGATCACAAACAGGACCACGAACAGTTACTCGACGATATTCTTGATATAATGGATGAATATGATGAGAAAGACATTGTTGACTGCCAAAAGCTCGGGGACAGTTTGACTCACTGGTTTACCAATCATTTCAAAACAAAAGATGCACGATTACATACACATCTGGGAATATAGTTACCCACAGATTTTTATTACATGATAACTGGATTTAATGCATGAGTGAATTTAAATCACAATCCGGAAATTTTTCAGCAGATTTTATGAATGTTGAAAATATACCTGCATTTTTTTCTGCGCCACACCAGGTCATGTTTTTTGCCGGTTCGGTACAATTAATATTAATGCAGTTATTCTGGTCAATAGAACTTGCTGGACGTTACACTTATTTATGATCATCACATTTCATGCCGATTTATTTAAAGTCGCGGGCAGATGGTAAATCAGGTTAATTTCAACACAAATAAACGGAGGACATATTAATGAATATATACACTAAATTGATTACCACATCGATACTGATGTGTCTGGCTGGCATCGTATCTGCAGCAGGAGATGCCGCCGCCGGCAAGGAAAAGGCCGCACTCTGTGCTGCCTGCCACGGCGCTGACGGCATCAGCCCAAATGATCTTTGGCCTAACCTTAAGGGACAGAAGTTCGGTTATATGGTCAAACAGCTGAAGGCCTTGCGTGATGGGTCACGAACAGATCCAATGATGTCACCCATGGCAGCCCCACTGACGGATGAAGATATTGATAATCTTGCCGCCTATTTCAGCAGTATGTAACAACAAATTAAAATGGATAATAGACAGGGACGCCTTTATTTTAATCACTTGTCATTTAAAAATGAACAACTTCATATGAACGTGATTGAAATAACGATGCAGAATAACAAATCCAACCAATATTCAAACAAGTTTTTTTTTCTACTGAATTGCAGTGCTTTGATTCTTACACTGCTCATAGTTTTCCTGAGTACACATATCAGACTGGGTGAGGCCGGTTTGGGATGTGGTCCCTGGCCGGAATGTTATGCACAGCTTTCTATGGTAGATGGTATCAAGGGGCTAGAAATACCTGACACTGAATTCAGGAACTTTCGGGCGATGCACCGCTTTATTGCTAGTGTTTTGGGAATTAACATCTTAATCATCTTATTGATAACTTTATGGTATCGCAAGACAATCTCGCCTGTTTTACCCGTATTCATGTTTTTTATCGTGTTATTTCTTTCCATACTGGGTATTGTTACTCCGGCACGAAGTGTTCCTATTGTTACACTGGGTAATATACTGGGAGGTATAGTCCTAGCCGGGCTGATCTGGCGACAGATATTACAAACACGGATTCGAAATACCGAACCCGGATCGCCTATTCTGCTAATTTTATCCGCAACTGTAACTTTACAACTCATTAGTGGTGCCTGGGCCAGTGCCAATTACACTGGTTCTGCCTGCCCTGCATTGGTGACGTGTACCTACATGGATAATGTGTCAAGTCATTTGCTCGACAGTTATAATATTTTCCGGGAATTGAAATTGGACAATAATCATCATCTCATAATTGATGAAGCATCCAGTATTATTCAAATAACGCACAGGGTAATTGCGATAATGTTGTTGGTATTGGTAATTACTGCGTTACAGATTATCAGGCACCGCCAACCAGTATTGGTTAAACCCATGTTGATTCTTACATGCATTTTATGCGCTGAATTTATTTTAGGGGTTGTTAACATATTAACGAATATGCCATTGTGGACCAATACGCTGCATAACCTGTTGGCTGTGGGTTTATTGTTCGCTATGATTAATCTAACGATGTTGATTAAACTAAAGCGTACATATAATTAATTGTATTTAATGTGTAGTTTCGTTGTCATTGCTTTGATCACGATGATAATAAATATAAACCCGCCAGCAGCTGACAATAATCCTCCAAGTCCCATCAATCCCATCCCTGCAACTCGACCCATTGAGTCCAGTCCCTGTGCAGCGTCTGCTACTTTTCTTTCTACACCATACCCTCCTGACCAGACCAGGCCAAAAATGTGCAGAAACTGTCCGGTCGCGTAGGTCCATAGCTGTAACCTGGTGAGAGTAAAATTAACTTTATCAAAACCCAGTAGAGGCAATAGCTGATAACATAATCCCATGAGAGCCAGAGTGATCCCAACAATGCAACCATGATAATGTGCAGGAATTTTGACATTATTGCCATCAATCATGAAACCTATAACACCCCCAACACCAAATAATAATAATGAAGTAAACAATGCAGTATAGGCAGATCCCTCAACTGGTAAATCCGGTTTTTTCTTTAACAGCGCAAACAAAACTGCCACGCTTAAAGGGAAAATTGCCAGACTACCTCCAAAACTCATTAACCAGGTAAACATCTTGCGGTGATAAGGATTAGTGACGTCATACGCATAGTAAACAAGTGGTGTCATAAAAATAGAAATTAATCCTACACCAAAAAGAAACAAAGCAACCCTTGGACTTAATGGTAAAGAAATACCTGCGCTTGATGACAGCCATAACCACGCCACCATCATCAATAACGTGTAAGTAAACTGAAGCACATGTCCACCACTCCAGAAAAGAAGTTCATAATAAACTGCATCGGTTAACTGGACCGGTAATTCAATATATGACCAGACAAAAGCAGCCAGTGACATAAAGGCACCTATAGCCGCACAGTTTAATCCAAATCGGATTACACCTTGCCCGCTAATTGCTTCACCAACTTTAAACATCGCACTCATGCTGAAAATAACCTGTAATCCGATGCCAAATCCAAAAATAGCTAACCCGGTTAAAAACAATTGGTTATCCAGGACCGGTATATAATTACTCATAATTGCATTAGCACTACCAGGGAAAGGGGAAAATGTAATTATTAAGGCTCCCAGTAACACGACAGCAAATATTAATTTCGCAAACCAGGGTAAAATCGAACGGCTATTTAAACTCCATAAAACACTTGCAAAAGACAATATCCATACCAACGAAGATAGATTGACATGGATCACCAGAGCCGTGTGAAAAAAATCGACGAAAGGAATCATTTCTCCAATCATTGGTGTCCTGGCCAGTACCAGCAATACCGAGAATATCCCTGCACCCAATAACATCAACACAGCCAACCAAAGCCAGACAATAGCCAGGTTCCGTCTGTAATCAGTGGGTACATCAAGAACGTATTCACAATGCATTATTGTTTTATATATTCCGATTCTGTGTCTTCAATGAGTGATTCCATTATATATTTTCAAGTCTATTGACAACTAATTAATGCTGATTATTTCATTTTTACTGGCTGCATCAGCCTATGCCGAGGGTGATGCTGCGGGCGGTAAAACCAGGTCTGCAATGTGTGCCGCCTGTCACGGCGCTGAAGGTATCAGCAAATGTTCTATGGCCGAACCTTGCCGGCCAGAAATTTGCTTACCCGGTAAAGCAACTGAAGGCCTTAAGGGACGGAACACGTAAAGATCCGATGATGGCACCCATGGCTGCCGGGCTGAGCGATGAGGACATCAACAATCTGGCTGCCTATTTCAGTGGTTTGTGACTGGGTGGCCATAATTTGTTAGACAGGGACGTCTAATGGCTGGTCCCGCCCGATCCTTTAATCTTGTTATATACATTATATTTGCCTGATGGTTTATTCATTGTGATGCGCTTCACTTCCTCCAGGGTACTTGCATCGTAAACAACCAGCGCACCATCGTTCTCCCAGATACTGAGCAAGGCATAACGGCCATCCCTTGTAAATTCAACATGGCCGGATGTTTTACCCGGAGACGGTACCAGTGTTTTAACGATTTCGAGCGTTGCTTTATCAATAATATGAACTGCATCCTTATGTGGCCCGGAAAAAACATCCACCCACGCATAAGGTGTATTTTCGTGCGTACGCATAAAAAAGCCGGGGCCCAGTGTTTTGATTTTCTTGATAACTTTCCAGTCAACCACATCAATAACGCTGACCAGTCCTTCTTCAAGATCGGGAGTTGCCAGAACAGGTTTGCCCCGGTATTCCCATGTCACACCTGAACCGAGATGGGGCAATCCGGACAGATCGATATCGGCAATCTTCTTGCCCACAATCAGACTCACAACCTGGCCATCCTTTGCATTGCGTGCCGCACCAATCAGGTTATGGTATTCCCTGTCAAAAAAAAAGTCGTCCAGGTAATCGTCAAGCCGGATCCTGCGTATGGGGAACGGTGAATCCGCCGGAATACCTTCATGATAACGGTAATCATGCACCATGCCTGTATAGACAGGGCCCGCATTCTGATCGTAGATAATTTCAAAAATTTCCGGGATATCCTTTAATGCAACGATAAAGCTGTTCCTGGGCGGTGCATCGTAGACGGCACTCACGCGGGAGCTTTTTCCTGAACTGTCTTCAACAGGGATTATTTTTACCGGCGACAAGTCCCGGGCGTCCAGGATAACCAGTGTATGAGGCAGATAATTTCCCGCAATCACATAGCGCCCGTCATTTGATACCGCTATATTACGGGTATTGATGCCTGCCCTGATTTCCGTGACCAGTTCGAGATTATAAAGATCAAATTTTGATACCCATCCATCCCTCGAGGATAGATAAACATAACGGCCATCCGGCGAAAATTTCGGGCCGCCATGAAGTGCGTACCGGGTTTTGAACCGGAACAGCGGTTCCATACGATCGCCATCCAGAACAGTGGCATGATGATCGCCTGTTTCGATAACCAGAAACAAATTGAGCGGATCAGCGGCAAAAACAGGTTTATCATTTTGCGGATTTTTTAACTGGTAAAGAATATGTGACTGTGTGATTTCCTTTAGGGTCCAGACGGGCATCTCAGGCAAGGGCGTATAAATATAATCAGCAAGTGACCTGATCTGAGTATCATCAAGCGTCTGTTGAAAAGACGGCATCTGGGTAGCCGGCAGTCCTTCAAGTATTGCCTTGTAAGCCTGATCTTTTTTTACCCGGGTGAGATTTTCCGGCAGCAGTGCCGGCCCGGTTCCACCCAGACGGTCAGCGCCGTGACAACTCGCGCAATGCTGACTGTATAAATTCAATGCATGCATGTCTGCATCGGCACAGACGTCCGGATTTATCGAAAAACTAATGATGACAACGGAAAGCAGTTGGTAAGTGTTACGCGACAGTGCTGTAAACATCTTCGCCCATATCCTGATGATATAAGCCGATCTCCCTGTCTCTCAGATAACACGCCGGGTCCTCCGCCCAGGCGTCCCCGGTTAACTGCAATGCACGTACTCTGGTATTGCCGCCACAAATATTGAAGTATTGGCATTTTCCACATCGACCGCTGATGTTCCTGGGCTTCTGCTTGAGGCCTGCCATGATTGGATCCGACGTATCCTTCCATATCCTGGAAAAAGACCGGTCACGGACATTACCAACGTTGTAATGCCACCAGAAGGTATCAGGATGGACGTTGCCCAGATTATCTATATTGGCCACGTTAACCCCGGAACTGTTACCTCCCCATTGTTCCAGCTTTGCCTGGATATGCCCAGCTTTTTCAGGAAAATTCCGTTGCACCCAGTGCAGAAAATAGACACCGTCGGCATCATTATTGCCAGTAACATATTCATGATGTATGCCTCTCCGGAGATCATTCCAGCATCTGTCAAATAACAGATCCAGAGCTGCTCTTGTGATCCGGTGGGTAGCATCATCTTTACGGTTTCTGTTACCGCGTCCGGCATAATTCAGGTGTGAAAGGTAGAATTTATCGATCCCTTCGGATTCCATCAGGTCAAGCACCCGGGGCAACTCATGGGCATTATCCTTGGTGATGGTAAATCTCAGGCCAACTTTAATCCCGTGCTCCCGGCACAGGTGTATAGCCCGCATGGATGCATCGAATGCTCCTTGTTTTCGACGAAAATGATCATGCGTTTCCTTGATACCATCGATACTGATGCCTACATAATTATATTTAATCTTCGCAAGCGCTTTGATGTTCTGTTCATTAATCAAAGTACCGTTGGTTGAGAGTCCGACATAAAATCCCATGGCTTTTGCCGTTTCAGATATTACAAGAATATCCGGGTGCAACAGGGGCTCTCCCCCGGACAGAATCAGCACCGGGACACCATATGACCTGAGATCTTCCATGACTTGAAGGATTTCAGTAGTTGACAGTTCACCCGGAAAATCGTAATCCGCGGAAATCGAATAACAATGCTTGCATGCGAGGTTACAACGCCGAATCAGGTTCCAGATAACTACGGGACCTGTGGGTGTTCTTGCAGGCATTAACGCGGAAGGACGCACGATTTCCTGCATATATTGTGAGATACGGAACATCTCAGTCACACTCATCCATCATTGATGTATTTACAGTAAATCCATTCATATTCTCAGTCCTGTTTTTTTCAGTATCCGGGTGCTGTAAAGAATATCATAACCCCGGGCGGCATCACCCAATAGCCCGGCAATCTGTTTGACATGTTGTTCAGTGGATTCCCTGTCCCGTCCATGCACCATGGCAAACAGATTGTACGGCCACTCCGGCAAATAACGCGGCCGATGGTAGCAATGACTGACATATTCCAGTGCGCCAATTTTTTTACCCAATTCATCTATCCTGTCGTCCCGTACATCCCAGACACTCATGCCGTTGGCGCGATAACCCAGCCGGTAATGATTGGGAACCACACCAATGCGCCTGATAACACCACGCTCAAGCATCATTTTCATGCGCTCCATTACCGTGTCTTGATCAAGACCGGTCCGCAAGGCAATATCGTGGTAAGGTTCACGCGTCACAGGCAACCCGGCCTGGGTGGCCAGGATGATCAATCTGTCAATATTATTCACGGTTGTTTCAGGCATGGAATTTAAGCCCCACGTAGTATTCATCAAGTTTCGGCATGTTATACACGCGATATCCGGTCCGATCTTCGATGTCCGTAAGCAGGGACGGCAATCGTTCCGTTGTATCAAGGGCCACGACAAACCAGAGATTAAACTCATGGTCGCGCTCATAATTGTGCGCCACTTCAGGATAGCTGTTGATAACAGAGATTACATTATCAATATCTTCCCGGGATACTTGCATTGCAACCAGGCTGTATATACCGCCGATTTTCTCTACGTCATAAAGCGGTCCAAAGCGGCTCAATGTACCATCATCGAGTAATGCCTGGACACGTCCAATGAGCCTGTCCTCTGTAATGTTTAATTGCTCCGCGACCGTCGCGAATGGACGCTCACAAACAGGCATCCCGTCCTGCAGATGATTGATGATCCTGCGGTCCAGATCATTCATCATGGGATTGCACACAACTTTCTGTTGACGACCTGATTGATGCGCTCATTTTCCCGGTATTAACAGGGGAACAGGCGCCCCTTTGTTTGAAACGACGCCGGGTAAACAACACATCATAGGGGAAGTGCTGCCAGCCATTGGATACAATCATCGAGTCAAGAGATTGCAACACTGAATTGCGATCCCTGCCATGGATCATGCAAAACAGGTTATATATCCACAACGGCAATCTCCTTGGCCGGCGGTAACAAAGCGTGACACAGGGATACTGTTTCAAGCGATCTGCAATCGCAGGCACCTGTTCATCAGGTATATCCCATACGATCATGGCATTGTCCTGATAACCAAGTTCGTGATGCCTGACGATAACACCAAAGCGCTTGATCAGACCCATGTCCTTCAAGGCCGAGATCCTTGCGATTGCCTGTACTTCAGGTATGCCGATTTGCGCCGCAATAACTTTGTATGGCTGTCTGTTCAGTGGCAGACCCTGTTGTAATAATGAAATCAATAAACCATCGATTGCTTTATCTATGATTTCGGGAACGCTATTACCTCCCAGCCTGTTTTTTATTGTTTCCATTGCAGTTCAAAGCCAAGATCAATATGAAAATCGTCGATTATGGGAAGCCGCAGTGTCTTTAAACCAGTCCGGGATTCCATGCTGTCCAGTGCGACATGAATATGCTCTTCATCAACCGCATGCAGAACAAACCACAGATTAAAATAATGTTCGCGTTCATAATTGTGATTGACTTCAACATAACTGTTTACTATATCCGCCACTTCATCAATACTTTCTTCAGGCACGGCCATTGCTGCCAGCATGCTGGCGTTTATGGTGTTTGGCCTGAACACCGCTCCAATACGGCTGATCAGACCCCTGTCCTGCAGTTCTTTCATCTTGTTTATAACAATTTCAGTATCCGCATGCAGATCATCGGCGATGTGCGCAAATGGTTTGTCCGTCAAGGGAAAAGTGTGCTGATAATTATTCAGCAAACAGTATTCAAAATAATTTTGCTGTTCCTGATGATTGTCATTACTGCCCGGCAATGTATCGTCAATTTTATATTTATGGTTTTGCATTGCCTGGCCCTATAGCCCAATCTTGTGTGCCCTTGCCGTAAAGAAGATGCCGCTGGGTTTATCGGCGAAAATACTGGCAACTTTTTCGAATGTGCCAGTATTATAAATATCAACCCGATCATCATCCCGCACGGAAACCCATACTTCCTCACCACCCGGAGTAAATTCCATATGTAGTACCACCTTGCCGGGATTTAATTGTTTGATAATCTTCATTTGCGCAACATCGATAACTTCAATGTAGTTGTTATCAGGCATGGCGTAATTGACCCACACCTGCCGGCCATCCGGACGTGCAATGGCAAACACCGGCTGGCCAAGTGTTCTGATACGTGCGCTTTCCTCCCAGCGGCCGATATCAATGACATGTACGGCATGATGTCCAACTGCGGGGACAAACAGGTAATTACTTGCGAGGGCCCAACCCTCAAGATGAGGCATTTTGTAAACCGGCAGCTCTTTTTCACCACGTCCGTAACTGTTGAGAATGCGCCTGACACCTGCATCAGGATTAAGAAGATCAAGCACTGCAAGTCCATTCTCGCCATAGAGTCCGGCAATGTAATAGCGGCCATCCGGCGTGATTAACGCATCATAAGGCTGTTTGCCCACATTGTGATATTTCCGGATTGAAGGTTGCAGAGGATTTTGGATATCTATAACCCAGATTTCTCCCGCATCATACAGGCTGGCTATGAATCGCTGACCGGGTGCATCGACCAGACCCACCACCTTTGATAACAGTGGATCCGTTTCGCTGCCGTAAGTGGCAGGGATGTCCGCTACCAGTTTCAGCGTATCAGCATCGAATATCCTGATACCACCTGGCTCATAATTGGAAGTTGCGACAAACCGGCCGTTTTGGGAGATTGCGCCGCCAATACTGTTGCCGGCCTGTACAACCCGGCTGGCAATGCCGCCTGACAGCAAATCAAGTTTTGTCAATCCGCCATCACGACCGAAGACATAGGCATAACGTTCATCGCGTGAGAAAACAGCAGAAGCATGAGAAAGATCGCCCAGACCCTCAAATTCACCAATCGACGCGCGTTGAATAATATTGACCAGCAAGACCTTCCCCGTTGCCCGTTCGATGACGATTCCGAGTGTGTCTGTACCCTGCGCAATGGCATAACAAATGCCGCAGAATAAATACAGGGAAAGCACAACTGTTCTGTGGCGGGACAACCTGTTAGTCCTGATGTTCATCCTGTATACCCTGCTGCAATTGTTTTACCATCCATGCGATCTCATCATCATTGAGTATTCCTTCCCACCGGGGCATGGGTGTTTCCCTGATACCATTCCTTATAATTCCGGCCAATTCACCGGTTGATCTCTGTCCCAGTCTTTCCACTGTCAGGGGCGGTCCAAGACCACCCTTGAGCGTCATGCCATGACATGAGCCACAATCATGCCGTAACAGATGTAATATCTCGCTTTGTTTGGATAGCGGCAATTCAGCCTGCACAGCAGTGGACAACAATTGCATTGCCAGCCCTGCTGTATACAGATATTTCCTGATGTGCAATACTGAATATGGTTTTAGCTTCAGCCCGCGATCAATAAATATCATGCTGTGTGTTATACACATTAAATTTTCCGGTCGGGGTCACCAGACGTTCGTCCTTGATGACTTGTTTCACCTTTCGTGTCTTGTCATCAAGGATAACAATTGCCGATTTCTGGTCCTTGCCATTCCATACCGAAAACCAGACCTCATCTCCCGCCTTGTTATATTCAGGCTGCACAACCCGCTTGGGTCCATCGCCGAGGTCGGCCCATTCTGCGATCGGCAACACCTCTAAACCCTTGTCGAGCTGGTTGATATCAAATACGGCTATCGATTGGCTGATCTTGGGATCGGGATTAAGTGGCGTATCCACCCAGAGATTACTGGAATTAGGATGGGTCTTGATAAATAGTGAACCACCCCCCTGTCCATCAAGTACCCGCACGGCCTTCCATGCCTGTTCAGGATGGTTGACGGGATCAGTCCCAATAACCGTGACATGCTGGTTTCCAATTGCACTGGTTGCCCAAACCGGGCCAAACTCGGGATCGATGAAATTGGCGCCGCGGCCCGGATGTGGGATTTCATGAACATCCACAAGTGCTGTAAGTTTCTTCTCCTTTGAATCCACTACCACGATTTTGTTGGACTGGTTCGCCGCTGTCATAAAATACCGCTTGGTCGAATCCCAGCCGCCATCATGCAGAAAACGTGCGGCATCAATCGTGGTAACCTGCAGATTTCCTATATCCTCATAATTCACCATCAGCACCTTGCCCGTTTCCTTTACGTTGACGATAAATTCAGGATGCTGGTGTGAGGCGACAATCGCGGCCACCCTGGGTTCCGGATGATATTCCTGTGTATCAACCGTCATACCTCTGGTTGATACTATTTTTAATGGTTCCAGTGTGTCACCGCTCATAATGACATACTGTGGTGGCCAGTAGGTTCCGGCTATGGCATATTTATCTTCATACCCTTCATACTTGGACGTCTCGACAGATCGTGCCTCAAGCCCCGCCTTGATTTCTGCAACGTTGTCGGGTTTTTCCATCCATAGATCGATCAGGTTAATCCTGGCATCGCGCCCGATGACATAAAGATAGCGTCCTGAGACAGAAAGCCGGGAAATATGGACTGCATAACCTGTCTTTACTATATTTACTATCTGTTTGGTGTCTCCATCAATAAGCGCAATCTGGCCGCTATCGCGCAGGGTAACTGAAAAAAGATTATCCAGATTCAATGAATTCATTTTCTTCGTTGGGCGCTTATCGACAGGCACATGCACTTTCCATGTTTCCTTCATTTCCTTCATGCCCCATTCAGGCGGTAACGGGGGATCATGCTGTATATAGCGCGCCATCAGGTCGACTTCTTCAGGAGTTAAATCGCCGGAGGTGCCCCAGTTGGGCATGCCGGCCGGCGAACCGAAATTGATGAAAACCTTCAGGTAATCGGTACCGCGTTGCTGCGTAATATCCGGTGTCAGCGGCTTACCGGTGGCCCCTTTACGCAAGACGCCATGACATCCTGCACAACGCTGGAAAAATATTGTTTTTGCGTGTTCAAACTCTTCTGCCGTAATGGGAGGAGCACCGGGGGTGATTACTTGTTTGGCGGCCTCTATTGGAGACGGCGCCGCCTGATAGGCGGTTTCTGGTTTATCACTGGCTGCATGCTCTTTTTCGGCTGCTGCGAGGAAAGCCGGAAACAGTGTTGCCAAAAGCGTCAGGATAATAAACTTCATAAGCCCGGGCAAGGCAGCGAAAATAGTCTTCATCAATCCCTCCATACGGTACCTGTCTGCCCAGCAGTCTAGGTAATCACGTAATTACCCGCATTGATCTAGATCAACTCAATAGACCATATTCATGCCGATATCCTCATACCAGAGATACGGCATCACATATTCCTCGGGTAACAGGCGCAAGCTTGCAAACTTCATAATAAACGGGAATGAGACAACAGTTTTTTTACAGCATGTTGAAGTGTAAATCCGTCAAAGGACTTTTCTGTGTTATCCCTTTCAGGCCGTGTTCAGATAACTTTTGAATAAGTGCCTTTCGCCGTGCCGGAGCGAAGATACTTGTCAAAAACCATGCAAATATTCCGGATCAGCAACCGCCCTCTCGGCAATATGGAAATACCATCCTTTCCCAGGCTCAACAATCCGTGTTTTTCCATTTCATGCAACGAAATCAATTCATTGTAGAAATAATCCTGGAAGTCGATGTAGTGGTCTTCCTCTATTTCCGAATACTTGATGTGAAAATGACAGATTAACCGGGTAATGACATCCCTGCGCAACCGATCATCATCATCCAGTTTGATACCTCGCATAACGGGGATTCTGCCGAGACTGATTGATTTTTCATACTCTTCAAGCGTACGTACATTTTGCGCATAACACTGGCCGACCTTGCTGATGGCCGTGATCCCCATACCGATCAGATCGCAATTGGCATGCGTTGTATATCCCTGGAAATTCCTGTGTAACGTGTTGTTTCTTTGTGCAACGGCCAGTTCGTCGTCCGGTTTGGCAAAATGGTCCATACCGATATAGACATAGCCTTTCTCATGCAGGAAAGAAATAGTATCCTGCATAATTTCAAGTTTTTCATCAGGACTCGGCAATTCATTTGCATTGATCTGTTTCTGGGTTTTGAATATGTGCGGCAAATGTGCATAGTTATATACCGCTATACGTTCCGGCTGTAATTCTGCGATCTTTTTTAATGTAGCGTGAAAACTCCCAACTGTCTGTCTGGGCAAACCGTATATCAGATCCAGATTAATGGATTTGAATCCGGATTTTCGTGCTGACTCTATTACTTTGCTGGTCTGTTCAGGTGTCTGTATCCTGTTTACTGCATTTTGTACCTCAGGTTCAAAATCCTGTACTCCGATACTCATGCGATTGAATCCGATGTCCCGCAATATGGATATGGTTTCATCTTCAACTTCGCGCGGATCAATCTCGATGGAATAGTCACCGCTATCATCATTACGAAGTGTAAAATGTTGGCGGGTAGTGTCCATCAACTGGCGCATTTGTGCATGATTTATAAATGTGGGGGTCCCGCCACCCCAATGCAGCTGATCTACCTGTCTGTCACGGTTAAAGAGTTCTCCCTGCATCCTGATTTCCCGGGATAAATCAGCAAGATAAGGATCTGCATGTTCGCGATTTTTTGTGATAATTTTATTACAGGCACAGTAGAAACAAACACGGCTGCAAAATGGCAGGTGAAAATACAATGATAATGATGCGGGTATTAGATCTTCATTGGTCTCCCTGGCAATATGAACATAATGCTCCCAATTAAACCCGTCAT
Source organism: Gammaproteobacteria bacterium RIFCSPLOWO2_12_47_11 (assembly GCA_001801885.1). Taxonomy (GTDB): domain Bacteria; phylum Pseudomonadota; class Gammaproteobacteria; order Eutrophobiales; family Eutrophobiaceae; genus 2-02-FULL-47-50. The sequence goes on along the minus strand of MGYU01000058.1, from coordinate 17,525 downwards.
GATACTGAACTGCGGTCGGGTAGGATGTATAACGCGGCCCTGACTGTTCGTACCGGTTGATGAGTTCCTTATCAAATAACACAAGACTGGACATTGAATAAAATTTCCCTCAAATAATCCCTTATTTAGCAAAAATCGGGTTATCAAATCATGATCCAGATCAATATTTTCTGGAATTTTATCCTGAATTATGAGAAAAAACCTGTTTCTCCCGGTTGTATAGCTGGCAGCGTACTCAAAATAATCCTTATAAAGAAGATCGATGGACTTTTTCCGGGGTTGGAAATGACAAGACAAGTCAGATGCAGGATTGAGGGTGACCACATCATCCCGCCAGCCGGGATGGAATTAATCATTGTCGATCATTGCAACATTGCATGCCGCCAGTGCAACCACGGTTCACCGGTCATTCCAAAGTGGAACGCCGACCCGTCGGACGTTGCACGAGACCTTGGTATTCTCTCTAAAGTTTTCAAACCTGCGTTCCTTAAATTAATTGGTGGCGAACCTCTACTTCACCCGAATCTGCCTGAAGTGATCCGTGCAGCTCGAAACAGTGGTATTACCAATCACTTTTTGCTGGTTACCAATGGCATACTTCTCGATCGTGCATCAGACGATCTATGGAGCCTGATAGACGAAATCGAGATCTCCGGATATGAAGCAAGTGCATTAAGTGAAGATTTATTGTCGCGTGCCATGCGACGGGCAGAAGAGCATGGCGTGTCGTTTACACTCAACAATTTCAGCGATTTCAGACGAACGTTCACTGTGCGCCGCACAGAAAATGACGAACTTGTTGGAAAAATCTTTCGCGCCTGCAAGATAGCCAATGTCTGGGGATGTTATGCCCTTTACAAAGGCCGGATTTATCGTTGCCCACAGAGCATGTATGTTCCAGCTCTCGCCGGTATAGATGTTACAGAAGGCATTGCAGTAAACGACAGTGCAACGTTCCGGGACGAATTATTTGCTTTCCTGACTTCTACCGAACCGCTGATGTCATGCCGTTACTGTGTTGGAACAGCTGGCCGCAAACAACCGCATAAACTACTGCCCCGGAGTAACTGGCGTATGGATCTTGAGGAACCGGCTGAGGAGATGATTGATTGGGACCTGTTAAATCGATTACTTGAGGAAATCGTCCCCATTGATGACTGCAAGACGCCTGTGAAAAGAATTCGAAAGCAGGACGTCAATTCGTTACTACATTGGCCAATGGTACGTAAGGCGGCCAATCAGATATGGCGTGGGTGGAGATAACCACCACAGCCTGCTGAAATTATGAAGCCTCTCCTGATGGATTATCACCAGAAACACTGTGATATTGGAGAAAGTCAGCCGCGTTTTCACTGCCCATGTATTTGTCCAGCACCTTGCGGCTGGTTTTTCTGGAATCGACCATGATGAACCCGTCCACAACATCACTGAATTCATCCACGGGTAACATGAATATATTCATTATGGATTTCAAGATTCCCCAATATGGTATCTTCGAAATCCCTTAACAGTTCATCATGGTTTCCGGGCACATAGATTATTTTCGTGCCGTGTTTTGCCTTGCCAAGAATGGTCCTGATGACATCGTTGTGCGCCTGCGGCCAGTAAAATTTCTTTTTCATCTGCCATACATCGATGATGTCCCCGATCAGGAACAGATAATAGCAACGAGTTGAACGCAGAAAATTGAGAAGGTATCCGGCACTGCATCCGGGAAAGCCCAGATGCACATCAGAAATAAAAATGGCCCTGTAATACGTTGGTGCAATCGTGCTGATATTTGACATACGTGCTCAGCCAGTTTGTTAACTGGGCTCGCAGTCTGATCAGGTTTTATTACAGAATTATTGACCTAAAGTGACAATTCGATGAATTATGAAGTAATTAAAACAAAGCATGTCTGCCATACGGGCATATCCCAGCATGGCAGATGGCTTGATTATTTTTCCAGCAAAAACGAAATTTTGGCATTAATCCGGTAGTTGGTTATCTTGTCGTCTTTAACCTGGGCTTCGAAATTTTCGATATAAATGGATTTTATATTCCGGACTGATTTGCCCGCCTGTTTAACGGCATTTTTTGTGGCATCCTCCCAGCTTTTTTCAGATTCCGCCAGTACCTCGATTACCTTTAACATGTTTGACATCTCCTTCTCACCTCCGTGAGTATTATTTACAACTGATTAATTCAAAATACAAATCCTCTCCCGGCATTCATGCCTGTGCAGATATGCTCTCCGTTTGTTTTGCCGGTTTTTCCTGCCCGGTGACTGCTGGCATTAACAACGGCATGTCCTTGTAGAGATCCCCGGAATTTTTGAAACACTCCAGTAATTCACATTCCACCTTGAACAGTTTTTCCATAACCTGGCGCGTGTTTTCAGAAAGGTTCCTGTAATATTCCTGTGTCATACCTGAATCCACAGTGAATAAATCCTTTGCATAATTTGGTATAGACAACTGCTGCATGCATGCGCTAACGCATTTCTGGTTAAAATCCATTTGCATTTCAGCCAGTTCTTTCCATGCCTGGAATTGAATCTGGAAGTAGTTGTCCAGAATTTTATACGTATCATTATTGAAACTATCTTTACCGTTACCTTTTTTCATCTCTATTTTCTCCCTAAGTTTTTACATGCCCGGCGAATTTTTTAGTGCTTGATTTAAAAGCATAGAACATAAAAAAAGCTTAATACTGATCCAGATCAATAAAATTTCATTATATTTCGGCCATTATTAATAACATAAAGATATGAATATTCATCAGGCAATTGATGTATCACTGCAATAAATCATTGGTGCTATATGATGAAAATAGGAAAAGTACGTAACCGGGAAGTGATCGTAACCGACAAAGGTAGTAATGTACTGGAAGCAGCAAAACTCATGCGCCAGCATCATGTTGGCAGCCTGCTGGTCATTTCAAGAGAAAGTGATGGAAACCGGCCAGTTGGTATTATTACTGACCGTGACATTGTGGTGGAAGTTCTTGCCGAAGAAGTCCCCCTGGACAAGATCGCAGTAGAAGACTTGATGACGAAATCCCTGGTGGTTGCCAATGAAGATGACGATCTTTTTGATACAGTCCGGAAAATGCGTGTAAAAGGAGTACGCCGTATTCCGGTTGTTGATACCAAAGGTCTGCTGGTGGGGATTTTTACTATGGATGACCTGATAGAACTACTGCACGAAGAACTGGGGAATATTGTCTCGCTGGTATCACGCGAGCAGAAAATGGAACAGAAACAACGACCTTAATACAGCGTCTGAAATTGCATATTAAAAAATAGTTGCTAATTTCTGATTTTTCGTGATTATTTCACTATTATCATGAATGTTTACTGCCAATTTTATAATGATTCAATACGTATAATAATTAATTCACTATTATCTGTTTTTAAATAAATTCCCCCGGCATGATCAATTTTAATATCCCTTATACGAGAACCAATTTTGGCAATAGGTTCAGCATATATAATTGTTTGATCTTCAACCTTTAATCTGAACAGGGTTCTTTCGCGTAGTGTTCCAAGTATAAGATCGCCCTGCCATTGTGTTATTGCACCATCAATCGGATATTGAATGATATTTGATGGTGCTACGCTGGGAACAAATACATATTCAGGATTTGCATAACCTTCATGATGAAATTCGAACAATGATACTTCCCCTTTACTCCCTCCATAGGATACATGTGGCCAACCATAATTATTTGCTTCCTTAACAAGATTTACTTCGTCACCACCAACTGGACCATGATCGGACTCCCAAAGTAAATCATTGTTCTGGTCATAATACAGGCCACCTGGACTCCTGAATCCTTTTGCAATGAGCGATGAAGTTCCTGTATGGATATTTACAAGGAACAACTTTCCTAATGTTGCATCATTATCATCCAGGTATTGTTGCGCACCAAAATCTGCAATTACCAGGAATATTTCATTTTCATTTTTTTTAGTAATCCTGCCATATGTATGATTATGAATTCCATCCTTTAGAGGAACTTTAGGTTTTGATTCAAAGATTCGCGAGGGATTATTAAAATCGAAACTGTCTTCATGTCTTGGAATCTTATCAAGGACAAGACCATATGTATCGTCATTTTTTTCCAGGTAACTTATCAATAGATAATTGCCAATCATCTGGCTATCTTTAACAATACCCCATTTAAAATTATCTACACAGGCTACGTTCTTGACATGACCTATTTTCTTGCTTTCGAGTAATTTATTTTTACCAGTAAGTTTTAATAAAAAACTTCTCCACATTTTGCTATGAGCAGAAATTCATTTTCATTTAATAATTCGAAAGGGCCTGTCATATTCCAAAGCTCATGTATGCCTATGTCGTAAAATTCAGCGGTTAGCCTTGCGAAATTTGTAATATATTCCCTGTTTTCTGTGTGTTTTTTTCTGGCCGTGTCGGCCTTTTCTCCATAGGTTTTTTTCTTCTCCGGTTCTGATACTAAAACCCTAAATGAATTATTTGTGAGGATAAAGATTGATACTGTAATTAATAGACTAAATAAAATGACCAGACTAGTAATAACAATTTTCTTCCTATTCATAACCAATTCCTCGTTTGTATATATTTTATCGCTTGATATCACTAATCATATTACTCAAGACTCCAGCATTATCTCTCATGGCAACATTACAGTAATTTGCTCAACTTGTTTACGTGCGGCCTGAGGAATTTCCTCGGCATAACCATACCAGAACAATCCAACCACTGTTTCAGCATTCTGGTCGATCCACAATAAATCATAAAAACGTGAATCGCGGGTGACCTTCCCGGTAGACCATTTCATCCCGATATTTTCACTCCAGAGATACAACATCATGTTCTGAATCGCGCAACAGCAGGCGGCATAATCTTCCTGCATCTGGTGCTTGTCTGCGGATTTATCACAAGTCACCACCAGCCAGCCGGGAATTTTTGACCAGCGCTTCTGTTTTGCGTCAACTGCCCCATCGCCGCTCTTCTCTCTGGTCAGTCCGGTATTCAGTTCGATTACCGCCGTAACTGTTTCCGGTCCCAGCAGATAAAAATGCCATGGCTCCGTGAGATGATGATTGGGCGCCCATCTTGCAACATCGATAGCCCGCCTGATTTTTTCCACAGGGACCTGGTCCGATTTGAAATCATAAATAGTGCGTCGGCTTTTAATCAGCTCTTCTACGGATTTTTTATGATGGTTTGTACTCATGACTTTTCCCCGGAGATTATGTTCTTTTATCTCTTCACAGCCTGTCTTTCCTTTTCCTTGATTTTCTTCAACAATTCATCCAGCCGTTTTCTGCTTCTGATGTTATCACCAAAAACCGATTTCAATTCGTTGATATATTCCCTGGCAAGATCATAATTGCCGGCATCCACTGCCTGCCGGATATTTGTTTCGAACTGCTCTGCAAGATTCTTTACTTCCTGGCGTGCCTGCATATCCTGTGGATTGGACCTGACTCTCTCCTTGAGAATTGCCAAGCGCCTGCGCTCAGATTCAGGTACAAGACTCTCTGGTTCTTTAACTTCCGGTTCAATGACCGGTTCTATTACTGGTTCCGGAACGGGTACCGGTTTTTGTATGGCATCTTTTGCCTGTGTCAGCCTTGCTGCTGCCGCAGGCAAGTCAGGATGATCAGCCTTAACCCCGGCTGCTTTTTCCAGATATTTTTCGGCCAGTGGGATATTGTTTTTGGCCAAAGCCTGGTCCATCAGCCTGATATATTTACTGACTATGCCATCCAGCCCCTTTAACGCATACGCATGACCGGGCTCCATCACCAGTATTCTATTGTATTTTTCCTGCGCGTTATTGCCCGCGGGTGATGTCAGGCGCAGCGCGTTAATATCTGCCTGTGCCGCATCAAGTAATTCCTGAATCTTTACCGCGTTGTCTTCCTGCAGGATAGCCTCCTGTTGTGTATCTTCACTGACAGGTTCCGGCTGAACAACTGATTCTGCCGTTTGGGGATACTCAACCACCGGCCCGGCAAGTTCATGGTCAGTGCCTTTCTCTTCAAAGACATCTTTGTTCCTGCTTTTATGCTGGGAAATCACCGAGAGCACTATGAGGATGACAAGTAATATAGTGCCCCATTTCAATAACCATTTGATCAATTTAAAAGTCTTCTCTTTCAACCCGGCCTGAGGTTCATGCACCACTTCTGGCGTCATTGCTACGGTTGTCGCTTCGCTGATGGAGTTTGTTTCCGGGATTTTTTTGTCAGGAACACAGGCATTGCCATCCATCCCGGCCTGCCATGTACTGATGGACTGTGGACGGTCCTCCGGCCTGAAGGCCATGGCATGATCGATGGCGGCCAGGAACCGGGAAGTGTAATTTCCGGCAGCAATCTCGGTGGCGGTAACATAGATGTCCTTGCCGGTATGTAAAATGGCCTCGCTTCTGTCCATGGAATCCGGCGGGCTGATGCCGGTCACGGCACGGTACAAGGTCGCGCCCATACCATAGATGTCCGTCCACGGCCCCTGCTTCATACTCTTGCCTGCATATTGCTCAAACGGTGCATAACCCGGGGAAACCATTGTCGTTAATGTCTGTGTGCGTTCACCGAGTGACTGGCGGGCAGATCCGAAGTCCAGTAATACCGGAGTGTTATCTTCGCGGATATAGATATTGGGTGGTTTGATATCCCGGTGTATAAAGCCGGTTGTGTGTACAGCTTCGAGGCCATTGAGGATCGGGGATATGATTTGTATGAGTTCATCTTCGGCCAGGGTTTTCTTTTCCTTGAGGATGCGGTCCAGGCCGCGGCCATGTTCATACTCCATTATCATATAGGCCGTATTATTTTCCCTGAAGACCGCATGCACACGCACGATATTCGGATGTTTAAAGCGGGCCAGCGTCCGGGCTTCGCTTATGAAACGCTCCAGGCCCCATTTGAACTGTTCTCCGTGTTCGCCTGAAACCGGATAAACAGATGTATTGTTTTGCCGCACCGCCATTTCAACGGGCAGGTATTCCTTGATGGCAACCTGCCGGTTCAGGTTGGTATCCGTTGCGAGATAGGTAATTCCAAACCCACCCTGGCCCAGAATCTTCTCGATGAGATACCAGTGCAGACGGTAACCGGATTGTAGTGAGTTGCGGTGTTCCATAATCAATATTGCATTTATTTCATCACGAGCACTGCCGCACCCTTGATTGCACCATTTCTCAGTTTGTCCAGTGCCTCGTTGGCATCTTGCAATGGAAAACTCTCAGTCTCGGTACGCACCGGTATCCTGGCCGCCAGTGCAAGAAATTCATCCCCATCCTGCCGGGTAAGATTGGCTACGGATTTGATGCTGCGCTCTCCCCAAAGCAGAAGATAAGGGAAGGCGGGTATGTCAGTCATATGAATTCCGGCACACACAATGATTCCTCCTTTTCTCACCACGCTTAACGCACGCGGTACAAGATCACCCACTGGAGCAAAGATGATTGCGGCATCCAGCCGTCCCGGTGGATTCTGTGCAGAATCTCCCGCCCAGACTGCTCCCAAAGTCATGGCAAAGGCCTGTGATACGGCATCATCTTTGCGTGTAAAAGCATACACCTCGCGTCCCTGGTAAACTGCAACTTGTGTGATAATATGCGCGGCTGCACCGAATCCATAGATCCCCAGTCTGCTGGCATCGCCGGCCATATTCAATGATCGATAACCGATCAGTCCGGCACACAGGAGTGGAGCAGTGGCCACAGGAGAAACCGTATCCGGCAGGGGAAACACATATTGCTGATGGGCCAGTGTATATTCCGCATAGCCACCATCCATGTGATAACCGGTAAAGCGTGCATTGTCACAGAGATTTTCATGACCCTCTCTGCAATATTGGCATATGCCGCAGGTATAACCGAGCCACGGTACACCAACACGTTGACCAGTTTTCAAAGTAGTAACGGCGGTGCCGCATTCAACAACCTCGCCAGCGATCTCATGGCCGGGGATCAGAGGCAGCTTCGGTTCAACCAGATCGCCATCACAGATATGCAGATCAGTTCTGCACACCCCGCAGGCAAGAACACGTATCAACACTTCATCCGGGCTGCATACAGGCAGACTGACTTCTTCATGTACGAGTGGCGTCCCTTGCTGTTTCAGCACCATTGCATGCATATCAACTCCAACGTGGATTAATGCACGTGTCTTGAGGCTTCATCCTGCAGATTGATGCTCTGCTTATGCCACTCTGCCTTGATCAAACCTTGTGTTAACAAATTATGAAACATATACAGGAGTGATTTATTGAGGTTTATGTTAACGCCTGCACCTTTTTCCGGAAGTATTTCAAGTAACAATTCACCCTGCGGTGTACTTGATGATTTTATGCCATACGCCAGGAATCCCTGTTCCCCCAGCGGAAAACTTGCTGTCTTTCCCTTTTCAAATGATTTTTCAAAAGCACCCGACTTGAACATTTGCCGGGTTTGTTGGCTGGTTCTTATAGAAGAGATACCGCCTTGTTTATCCATTTCAGCGTTAAGGACATTGAACAGGAGGCCGGTAAACCTTCGGGTCAGCCAGATTCGGTACTCATTACCTTTCTGTGTTGTGACTTTCAGTAACAAGCGATCTTCCTTGCCATAATACGTCACATTGATCTGGTGTAATTTATCATTCATATCAATTTTAAATAATGGTCCTGCGTTGATAAACAGCCATGATTAACACGCTTCAATCTCTACCATCATCACTCTCGGCAAATTCTTCCTCGTCCTCTGTGGTGATATCGTCCAGGTAGGTTTCCTCCGCCAACTCCACTTCGGTCCTGCGAATGCCGATGTGGTATGCGGCATAACCCGGCATCATCGTCTGGTTCAGGGCCATTCCCAGTATACGGCCGTTATGCGGGGAACGTATTTCACTGCGGGCATTGGTAATCGGGTCAGTGATTGTTCCCAGCAATTCATCTTCACTGATACTCTGGCCAAGCTCGACCTTGCTTTTGAGTATACCTTCACTGTTTGCCCGTACCCAGTTGGACCGGTAATAGGTGGGTTGTGGTTCGCGCCAGAACCTGAATGACGAGACCATCCTGAGATGGTTAAGCAGACTGCGTAATGCCTTGACACCATGGGAGACCTCTTCCGGCTGGTAACGCATTGGTTCACCAACCTCCACTGTCATTGCCGGAACACCCGCCCGGGTGGCAGCACCGCGCAGGGTACCTGTCCTCCCCTTACCATGAAGTACCACCGTTGCACCGAAACCCCGGGTGAGATGCAGCACATCTTCATTATTCAGATCGGCGCGGATTTGCGGCAGGTTGGTTCGGTGAAAGGAACCGGTATGGAGATCCACCAGATAATCGCAATGGATAACAACAGAATTGAAAAAGGAATAAGCAATACGGGAAGCTGAACTGCCTCCCGGATTACCCGGGAAATAACGGTTCAAATCACGGCGATCCGGCAGATAGCGTGAACCTTGGCGGAATCCATGAAGATTGACGATCGGTACGCCTATCACGGTGCCGTTGAGTTTGGCCGGGTTGAGTCCATACAAAAGACTGCGGACGATCTCGATACCGTTCAGCTCATCCCCATGTACTGCTGCAATGATACATAATCTGGGGCCGGGCCCAACACCATGGGACACCAATACCGGAGTCGCCTGGGCCAGCCCGGTGAGGGTCTCGCTGGTATACCATGAAAGACGCTGCATGGTCCCCGCAGGTACTTCACTGTCCAGCAACCGGAAGGGCTGCATTTCGACCGGCTCAACCGGTTCTTCATTATAAACACTACCTGTTGTTTCATCAGGTTCAGGTGATACTAATGTATCAGGTTGCACTGTTTCCGGTGACACTGTTTCCGGTATCTCTGTTTCCTGCGGCAACTCCCTGTACTCAATCTCATCGATTTCAATTTCATCAGCAACGGCCGGTAACACAGCGATTGTGAATACCAGCAACAAACCTGATACTGACAGTACAACAGCTGAAAAACATGATGCACTATTGCCGTTTATGAACACAAATTACTCCATTGATCATATTCAATAGTCATTTCCTATAACGAGACATCCGTAAATACCTTTACCTGTAAATAATCGGGCGAAGGTTGTGTACCGTCTCCATCTCGTACCAGTTGCATGGTTTGCATTCCGGCAATTCTGGCAGCATCCAGTTCTTCGGCGATATCGGACAGGAACAGGATTTCGGCTGCCGGCAACGCGATTTCCTTGACAATAGTCCGATATGAGTTTGCTTCACGTTTATTACCTGAACGCATATCAAAGTAACCGGAAAATAACGGGTTCATATCACCAAAATCAGTATGCCCGAATAATAATTTCTGTGCAGTAATTGAACCGGATGAATATACGTAGAGTCTTATTCCCCGGGAATGCCAGTCTTTTAGTTTCTCGGCGGCGTCCCGGTAAACATGGCCAGTGTAATCACCTTTTAAATAGCCCTGTTCCCAGATCATGCCCTGCAGCGTCTTCAATGACGTGATCTTTTTGTCTTCGTCGATCCACTGAATCAGTTGCGCGATGATTTCATCGCCGTTCAGGATCTGTCCGGTCTCCGTGCAGACATCATCCAGCAAAGTGTGGACTTCCGGATCAAGAGCGTGTGAATGTATGAAATCCGCCATGTGTTCGCGCGCATAGGGAAACAATACATCCTTGACGAATGCTATTGAAGAAGTTGTGCCTTCAATGTCAGTAAGAACAGCGCGAATCAAGACAATGAAGCGACATATTGATCAAAATCAGGAAACTTTTTTGCAATCTCGCTGCCGGTAAAATTTCCGACCCAGCCATCGGGCGTAGTAAAAAAGCGGATGGCCTTGAAATAAGGGTTGGTTCCCATATCAAACCAGTGCGTAGTATTGGCCGGGATGCTGATCAAATCACCTTTTCCGCACAGGACAGTATATACCTTGTCGCCGGCATGCAGGTAAAACAAACCACTGCCCTCGACAAAAAAGCGCACCTCAAAATCAGCATGGGTATGTTCGGCGAGGAATTTCTGCCGCATGGCGGCCTTGTCAGGATGATCCGGGTTCAATGCGACGACATCAACAGATTTGAATCCGTATTTTTCATTCAGTTTGTCTATGGATGATTTATAACTCGTCAACACTTCACCCTGTGTGGCATCTTTATTTAATGGCTGGCTGGCTTCCCAGCGTTCAAATTCCACACCTATTCTGTTTAACTCCCGGGCGATGTCAGGGAAGTCTGTCAGTGCTTCACTGGCCGGGGTGCCATTGTCAGAAAATATTGTCAAAGTTGTCATCAATAATCTTGCCCCCCTTTTCATCAATTCACATTTGAAAAGAAATTCAAATGCCTCGACATGTTTCATTGCTGCTTCGATGGATTCACCCCATGTGTAGAGACCATGTCCTTTAATCAGATATCCGTGTACCGGTGAATTTCCCTCCATGTACGCATCCACTGCTTCGGCCAGTTCCGGGATATTCTGGTTATTCTTGAATACCGGTACACGCAATCGGGTTTGATGAGTATCAATATCCGGAAATGCCTTCAGCAACTCATAATCAGCCAGGACAACCTCGTCCGAAACAAGCTGTGATAACAGGGTGGCATACGGTGAATGATGATGCAAGATTGCAGATGCATCGGGTAATCGCCGGTAGATCTGTATATGCAATGCGGTCTCGGCGGAGGGCCGCTGCCCGTCCAGGGAGTGGCCCCAGGCATCCACCTGCATGATATCGGCAATGGTCATATGGCCTTTGTGTTTGCCGGAGACGGTAATGGCAAAACGGTCCGGCGTGATGCGCGCGGAAAAATTGCCGCTGGTGGCGGGCACCAGCCCTTGTTCATAGAGTATGCGCCCCGCTGTTACCAGATCACGCGCCCACTCTTCGTACGTCCGGTCCATATTGATTTATTACCTCGTGTCTGACTTGATACCCAATATAACATACGATTAAAGCATAGAATCGTGACGATACTATGGCCAGATTCAGCTTGCCGGGAAAAGGGATTAAATAGTTCAGGGAAATGTCTGACTTATATTTATTAACCGCTATAATTGCGGCAAGTTGTTCACGAATGTGGTAATCACATGAAAAACCTGTTCTGGTTTATCACCGGCGGGGCCCTGTTTTATTACCTCTATAGTGGTAGCGACAGGGATTTTGTTGTACCGCAGCATACCCAGGTGCAGCGTTCCGGCAATGGCATCCATCGGGTTGAATTCATGACGCTGTTTGATCAGAAGCGGCCTTTTTCCGCCATCGCCGCTGATAATTACTATACCGTAGTGGAAGTCTATCTTGACAGCTGTACCATCTGTAAACGTCTTGAGCAAGGCTTCGAACCTTTCCTCAAGCAGCGCCAGGATGTCATGATCAAAAGGGTACACTTCCCTGAATCAGGTATGAATTTCTCCATCAGTTCACAACAGGAAGCCGATGAGTTGCAGTCACGCATAGAGTCCTACCGGGTTTGTGGTACACCGCATGTTGAAATCTACGGCCCGGATCATCAGCTGGTCTCCGCGGATGATTGCGGGTCCAAACAGGGGACAAATTTTCTGCGTCTATGGATCAGTGCCGAGACAGGCATTTCCAGACACTTACTTTGAATAAATACCGGTGGAAGCAAAGGTAGTTGACCGGTCGTGGCCCGCGTGATGACCCTAAATTTTCTCGTATTTTTCCGTATACTCGGCTAATATAACCTTGTTTGCATGTTAGTTTAAGGTATTTCAGTAGTTCCAAGACGGTATCTCACTGTAATTTGCTTCATCTGATTTGCAACACAATACACAAATATTATTTATTCTTAGTGAGGTAAGTTACATGAATACAGGTACCGTAAAATGGTTCAACGAATCCAAAGGTTATGGTTTTATTACCCCGTCTGATGGTAGCCCTGATGTGTTCGTACATTTTTCCGTTATCGAAGGGGAAGGTTTCAAGACCCTGACTGAAGGCCAGACTGTCCAGTTCGAAATGCAGCGTAGCGAAAAGGGGCCACAAGCTACCCGCGTCTCTACCAAAGTCTGATAATCCGGTTACAGTCACGAGAACCTCGCAGTCATCTACGAGGTTCATATTTTGCTTTTTAGATCTATTTTTTACATTCGCAATCCGGCGAGGACAATTCTTTGAAAAAAATGTTTGTCAGTAACCTGCCCTTCGAGGCCTCAGAAGAAAATGTACGTGAACTCTTTTCTGAATACGGCACTGTACGTTCTATACAGATAGCCACCGATATCTTTACCCGCAAATGCCGGGGATTCGGATTTGTAGAAATGGAAGGGCATGAAGCCCGGGCCGCCGTAAGCGGTCTTGATGGCAAATCCTTTAACGGAAAATTCCTGCGCGTCCGGTTTGATGACCCGCGCAGCAAGCAACGCGGCGGCCGCAAACGCAATTGATAGCAAACCCGTCAGCTACAGCAGATCAAAATTCTTCAATGTCTATTTCTACTGTATCGGACAGGCCATCGGTAGCAGGTATGCCAGTGTATTTTGCAACCAGTTCCTCACCCAGCCGGCTGGCCTCTGCAAGGTCCAATGGATTGATTTTAATTGCAATATTTTCCAACGCCTTAAGCACATAAGACTGGTTGGTTCGGGCGGCCGCATAACACCAGCTGTATGCCTGAGCGTAGTCCTGTGCCACACCCTGGCCGTTGGCATATAGCAATGACAAACGGTATTGCGCCGGTATAAAGCCCAGCTCGGCAGCATTCCTGAAACAATCCAGCGCCCGTTTGTAGTCCTGCTTTACTGCAGTTCCATCGGCATATAATTCACCCAACCGGAACTGTGCCCGGTCATACCCCTGTGCGGCTGCATGCCGGAACCACATCAGCGCTTCAGCGTGATCAACTGTTATACCCAAACCTTCAAGATACATTTTACCCACTTGATATTGCGCCTTGTGATAACCCTGTTCTGCTGACTTGAGTAACCAGTCCAAAGCCTTGGCATAATTTTGCGCGACACCAATCCCGCGCAGGTGATAAATACCCAGTATATATTGGGCACGGAAGTAACCCTGTTTGGCCGACTTGAGATACCAGACTGCTGCCTGGGCATGATCTTTGGGAACACCGAGACCACGGCCATACATGGATGCAAGATTATATTCTGCCTTGCTGTATTCCTGTTCCGCCGCCCGGCGATACCATTCAACCGCTTCAATATTATTAATTGCAACACCGATGCCTTTCTCATAAATGGTACCAACATTGAGTTGGGCCTTGCGATGACCCTGCCTGGCGGCTTTCATGTACCAATGCAATGCCTTTTTATCATTTTTTTTTGTACCCAATCCTTCGGCAAACATATATGCCAGGTTATAGCAGGCATTGAGATGACCCAGGCCCGCAGCCTTCTTGTACCAATTACAGGCAACGGCATAATCCTGTTTGAAAAATAACCCGTTCTGATGACACCAGCCGAGACTGGCAATGGCATCTGCATCATTCTGTTTTGCCGCCTTGTCATACCAGTAGATGGCCTTTTCAAAATCCTTATCAACTCCGTAGCCATGCAGGTATTTTTCCGCGAGTGTAGACTGTGCTTTGGCTGAACCCTGCCTGGCTGCGGCCAGAAACCAGCGGATCGCCAGACCATAGTCCCGCTCTGTAACCAAGCCGGATTCATAGATTCCGGCCAGTGTCAGCTGGGCCTCAATTATACCCTGCTCGGCACGTTGCTTGAGCACAGTGATATCTTCTGAATTAGCGATATTCTTTTTTTTCACCATAACCCCGTTAACCAACGCACCTCTGCGATTAAACTACTGTATCAACCCATTAATAACAATAGTGACAGACCGTCTGTAAACGCTGATAATCCCTGTGCAATGCCGATCAGCATTTAGTGTATTAATAGTAGTAATAATAAGGGCCTGCAACCATGATGGATTTCATACTGGTCATTTTACTTGCCTGCGTTTTGTGGGCAATTATTATCTACAATCTGCTGGTACGTGACAAAAACCGGGTACTGGCGGCCTGGAGCGATATCGATGTCCAACTCAAACGCCGTCATGATCTGATCCCCAAGCTGGTGGATGCAGTGAAACAATATGCCAGGTTTGAAAGCTCCACATTACACGCCCTTACCGAGTTGCGTACCCAAAGCCTCTCCCTGTCAGATATTGCCAAAAAAAGTGAAGTTGAATCGCAACTGGGCGATAAACTGCATAACCTGATTGCAATTGCAGAAGATTATCCTGATCTCAAGGCCAGTCGATCCTTTCTCGATTTGCAAAAAAACCTTACCGACGTGGAACAACACATTCAATTCGCACGCCGTTATTACAATGGTGCAGTACGCAACCTGAATATACGTATCGATTCTTTCCCGGATATGTTTATTGCACGCTGGTTTCGTTTCAGACCGGCGCAATTTTTCGATTTTGATGAAACAACCTGTTAGTTGGCAGAGATGAAAACTCCCCTCCATATTCTTTACACACTGTTATTGATTGTGTTTTCCGGTACGCTGTTCGCCGATGAACGCATATTGAATTTTCACAGTGATATCACGGTGTTTGAAAATGCCGGTATGCAGGTCACGGAAAACATCACTGTCAGGGCTGAAGGTAATAACATCAAACGCGGAATTTATCGTGACTTCCCCACCACATACAAGGACAACTATGGCAACAGGTATCAGGTGGATTTCGGGATAAAGCAGATATTACGGGACGGCAACCCCGAACCCTATCATACGGAAGACCGGTCCAACGGTGTGCGTATCTATATCGGGGACAAAAACACTTTTCTGCGATCCGGAAAATATACCTACAGCATCACCTACACGACCAGTCGTCAACTGGGATTTTTCAAGGAGCACGATGAACTCTACTGGAATGTCACTGGTAATGAATGGGCTTTCCCTATCGACAAGGCCAGTGCCGCTGTCAGGCTGCCAGACGGTATTCCACACAGCCGGATTACGGCTGAAGCATATACAGGTGCATTTGGCAGCAAGGCACAAGATTACGAAACACAGATCAATGATGATGCCCGGGTTGACTTTGAAACAACCCGAACCCTGGCACCACAGCAGGGAATAACTATTGTGGTTGGCTGGCCGAAAGGGTTTGTGCATGAACCCACAACAAGGGAAAAGCTGGAATACACCCTGCGGGACAATCGTCATTTGTTTACCGCGCTCACCGGCCTGCTGATACTGCTGGCCTACTATGCAGTGATGTGGTCGAAGGTAGGCAAGGACCCTGAAAAAGGCGTCATCTTTCCTCATTACGAACCACCCAGGGGTTATTCCCCGGCCTCCATGCGGTTTATTGAAAACATGGGCTATGACAACACCTGCTTTGCCGCTGCGCTTATTAATCTTGCAGTAAAAGGTTATCTCACGATCACGGAAGATGATGAAAAGAAGTATACCCTGGCCAAAACCGGCAAAACTGAAGTAGAGATGTCACCTGGTGAATCAGCTTTGACCAAATCACTGTTCTCCGGCAGTAAATCAATCCACCTGATCCAGTCGAACCATGTAAAAATCGGCAAGGCCATCGAGGCACACAAAAAATCACTGCAAAATAATTATGAAAAACTCTATTTCGTGAGCAATAGTGCTTATTTTATCTTAGGTATCGCAATCACGGTCATTGTTATCATGGCGGCCTTCCTGTCGAAAGGCACGGCAACTGATCCGCAAGCCCTGTTTCTGGTGGTGTGGCTTACCGGATGGACATTCGGTGTTATCGTTCTGTTGAAACAGGTATTGAGTGCATGGCAGACTGTAACACACAGTGTTTTATATATCTTTCCAGCCATCTTCATCACTCTGTTCTCCATACCATTTATTGGTGCCGAGATTTTTGTAACGTATCAACTGGCGGAACTTGCCTCTTACAGTATGGTATTTATCATCCTGCTGGCCATTGTCATCAACTGGCTGTTTTATGAATTGCTCAAGGCGCCCACATTGGCCGGGCGTGATTTGCTGGACAAGGTCGAAGGATTCAGGAATTACATCGAACTTGCCGAGAAACATGAGCTGGATTACCGGCATCCCAAAGGACGTTGTCCGGAGCTGTTTGAAGCCTATTTACCTTATGCCCTGGCGCTGGGGCTGGAACAACAATGGGCCGGGCAGTTTGCTGATGTATTGGTTGCGGCCCAAACCGGGGATACTGCATACTCTCCATCGTGGTATCATGGTTCACGCTGGAACAGTGTCAACGTAGGCAATTTTACGTCATCCCTGGGATCATCATTCACCAATGCCATATCCTCATCCTCCACGGCGCCCGGTTCATCCTCCGGCGGTGGGGGTGGTGGATCTTCCGGAGGCGGAGGTGGCGGAGGCGGAGGTGGCGGATGGTAATAATTGGTGATTGGTGATTATGTACAGGAGGTACGGGTCGAAAATTGTTCCTTACATTTATGTACAGGGAAGTACTGTATGTCGCGGACGCAGGACGCGTAGTAGCGACTTCGACACTTCCGCCATCCATGGCGGTCGTAGCCGCGGGCGCAGGACGACATACAGGGATGTATTAGTGTCGCGAGAAGCAGGATGCTGGGAGCGACTGCGCAG
>MGYU01000057.1 GCA_001801885.1 Gammaproteobacteria bacterium RIFCSPLOWO2_12_47_11 | reverse complement strand
AGGAGAAATTTGAAAGAAAGAAGCCCCATGTGAACGTGGGGACGATTGGTCACGTGGACCATGGGAAGACGACGCTGACGGCGGCGATCACGAAGACGATGGCGGAGAAATACGGTGGTGAAGTCAAGGCTTACGACCAGATAGACAATGCGCCGGAGGAGCGTGCGCGGGGGATCACGATAGCGACGGCGCACGTGGAATACGAAAGCGCGGCGCGTCACTACGCGCACGTGGACTGTCCGGGGCATGCGGATTATATCAAGAACATGATCACGGGTGCGGCGCAGATGGACGGGGCGATATTAGTGGTGAGTGCGGCGGATGGACCGATGCCGCAGACGCGGGAACACATTTTGTTGGCCCGGCAGGTGGGTGTGCCCTACATTGTGGTGTACCTGAACAAGGCGGACATGGTGGATGACGCGGAGTTGCTGGAGCTGGTGGAAATGGAGGTGCGGGAGTTACTGGACAGCTACGACTTTCCCGGGGACGCCACCCCGATCGTGACGGGCAGTGCGTTGAAGGCGCTGGAAGGGGACGCGGGTGAGTTGGGCAAGCCGTCGATTGAGAAGCTGGTGGCGGCGCTGGACGCCTACATTCCGGTGCCGGAGCGGCCGGTGGACAAGCCCTTTCTGATGCCGATAGAAGATGTTTTCAGTATCTCGGGGCGCGGGACGGTGGTGACGGGCCGTATCGACCGCGGGATAGTCAAGGTGGGCGATGAAGTGGAGATAGTGGGGGTGAAGGCGACGCAGAAGACCACGTGCACGGGCGTGGAGATGTTCCGGAAGCTGCTGGATGAAGGCCAGGCGGGTGACAACGTGGGGGTTCTGTTGAGGGGCACCAAGCGCGAAGAAGTGGAACGTGGACAGGTGCTGTGCAAGCCGGGCAGTATCACCCCGCATACGCATTTTGAATGTGAGGTGTATGTATTGAGCAAGGAAGAAGGCGGGCGGCACACGCCGTTTTTCAGCAACTACCGGCCGCAGTTTTATTTTCGGACCACGGACGTGACGGGGGCGGTGGAGTTGCCGGCGGGGACGGAGATGGTGATGCCGGGTGACAACATCAAGATGACGGTGAAGCTGATTGTGCCGATTGCGATGGAAGAGGGATTGCGCTTTGCGATACGTGAGGGTGGCCGCACCGTGGGTGCCGGTGTCGTCTCCAAGATTATTGAGTAAAAGATAGGGGCCCGGGTTCAGGGGCCAGTGGGTCATAAAAACTCAATGCAGTTGACCCCTGACGTCTGATCCCCGGCCCCGTAATATTTAGGCCAGTAGCTCAGCAGTGATACATGGACGTATCGTTTACGAAGCTAAGGATGTAATTGGGTGAGCCGGATCAATAAATTCATCCGGTGGATGAATTTACCGGCGAACGCCGAGCCAGTGGATGGTGAGGCCGGTGATTGAGATGATTGTGATGTTACGGCATGGATGCCATGAACAAAGTTAAACAAAGGCCAGTAGCTCAATTGGCAGAGCGGCGGTCTCCAAAACCGCAGGTTGGGGGTTCGATTCCCTCCTGGCCTGCCAGTTTGCTGAATGTGTGCTGTCAGTAGCCGGATATAGCAGGAAACAAATATTTAGGGTGAATATGAATTCGAAAGTTGAAACAGCCGGCAGCAACCGGCTGGATACCATTAAAATTGCTTTATCGATATTGATTGTAGCGTCAGCAACGACACTATTTTATCTCTATTCAGAACATTCTCTGTTATTAAGGGTGGTTGGCCTCCTTGCTGCTATAGTAATTGCAGTATTGATAACACTGAAGACGGAGAAGGGACGGCAACTTTGGATTTTCGTTCAGGATGCACAGATCGAAGTGCGCAAAGTAGTATGGCCTACTCGTGAGGAGACTCTACAGACAACCATGATAGTCATATTAATGGTTGTTGTGATAGCGATATTCCTCTGGTTGCTGGATATGTTTCTGGGTTGGTCAATTGGCCAGTTATTAGGCAGAGGTGGCTAAGTCCATGGCATTACGCTGGTATGTGGTACATGCCTATTCCGGATTTGAAGATCATGTAATGCGTTCCCTGAAAGAGCGGATAGAGCGCAGCGGATTACAGCACAAGTTTGGCAAAATTCTTGTACCTACCGAGGAAGTGGTAGAAATGCGGGACGGAAAAAAACGCAAGAGTGACAGGAAATTTTTCCCGGGATATGTGCTGGTGCAGATGGAAATGGATGATGATTCCTGGCATTTGGTCAAGGATGCGCCCAAGGTGCTTGGATTTATTGGCGGCACCAGTGACAAACCGGCACCCATATCCGATGCAGAGGCCGAAGCAATTCTCCAGCGGGTTGAGGAAGGTGTAGACAGGCCTAAACCGAAGGTATTGTTTGAACCCGGTGAAGTGGTGCGTGTCACAGATGGGCCGTTTACTGATTTTAATGGTGTAGTAGAAGAAGTGAATTTTGAAAAGAGCAGATTGCGGGTGTCGGTATTGATTTTTGGCCGTTCCACACCTGTCGAACTTGAATTTGGTCAGGTAGAGAAAGATTGATTTGGTAACTGATAATTGGTGAATAGTGATTGGTGTGGAAACCAGTCACCAATTACCAATCACTAATCACAGATGTAACGGGGAGCCGGAAGGCGTTTGTACCCAAGGAGATTCCAGTGGCAAAGAAGATAGATACTTATATCAAGCTGCAAGTGGCAGCCGGACAGGCAAACCCCAGTCCGCCTGTAGGTCCGGCGCTGGGCCAGCATGGCGTCAATATTATGTAATTCTGCAAGTCGTTTAATGCCAAGACCCAGGGGATGGAACCAGGCCTGCCAGTACCAGTCGTCATTACCGTATATTCTGACAAGAGTTTTACCTTTGTTACCAAGACAACTCCTGCTTCACATCTGCTGAAAAAGGCAGCCGGTATCAAAAGTGGTAGTGGCACACCAAATTCCAACAAGGTCGGCAAGGTAACGCGTGTACAACTGGAAGAAATTGCCAAAACCAAACAACCCGATCTTAGTGCTGCAGATCTGGAAGCAGCAGTTCGTACCATTGCGGGAACTGCCCGTAGTATGGGTATAGAGACCGAGGGGGTATGACCATGGCAAATTTATCAAAACGCAAAAAGGCAATTGCCGAAAAGGTCCAACCAGGCAAACTTTATCCGGTGCTGGAAGCATTGCAATTACTGAAGGATGTTTCGACTGTGAAATTTGATGAATCAGTTGAGGTTGCCGTCAATCTGGGTGTTGACCCACGTAAATCAGATCAGAATGTCAGAGGTGCCAGTGTGTTACCCAAAGGTACCGGCAAGATTGTTAAAGTCGCTGTGATAGCCCAGGGAGAACAGGCAGAAGCAGCAAAGGCAGCCGGGGCAGACGCTGTTGGATTTGAGGATCTGGTCGAGCGTATGCAAGGCGGCGATCTGAATTATCAGGTAATCATTGCCACGCCGGATGCCATGCCGCTGGTCAGCAAACTGGGTAAGGTATTGGGGCCGCGTGGTCTGATGCCGAATCCCAAGGTAGGTACTGTCACCAAAGATACCAAACAGGCAGTCCAGAACGCCAAGGCGGGGCAGGTACGTTACCGCACCGACAAAAACGGCATTATTCATTGCACCATAGGCAAGGTTTCATTTGAGCCTGTGGCATTGAAAGAAAATCTGGAAGTTTTGTTAAACGATTTGATTAAGGCGAAACCCAGTTCGGCCAAAGGGATATACATGAAAAAGATTTCAGTATCTACCACGATGGGACCAGGTCTGGTTGTTGATCAAAGTACATTGGCGATTTAATGCGTGAATCGGGCCAAAGAAAAGACACTTAACGTGTCTTTTCCCCGGTGAGCGCCCACACAGTGGATGTGTGGGCCGGAACAATACTACAGGGATGTGATAACTTTGGGTTGGTGAGTATTGCTCATCAAACGTCAAAGACCGTGAGTGTAGTCCATAAGTATCGGACTGCTTGATGGCGAATACGCTGGCTCACGCAGACGGTGTTACCCAGCCAGGTCATTCCTGAGGGTCACCGTAACAGGTGGGTTCTGATGCAGTTGAATTCGATCATGAAGATCGCTTTATGTGAATACTGTAACAGGGCCTTGAGTGATCCCGGGCAGCAGGTATGTGAACAAAATGCTAACAGGCAGATTGGTTGCATATTCCAGCAGCCTTTTAAACATAGGAGTATCAAGTTTTGAGACTTACACTTGAAGCGAAAAAGGCAATCGTTAATGAGGTTGCAGAGGTTGCAGCAAATGCTCCTTCAGCTATTGCAGCGGAATATGCTGGCATCACTGTAGAACAGATGACGCAGTTACGGCAGTCGGCACGAGCCAGCGGCGTTTATTTGCGTGTGGTCAGAAACACCCTGGCGCGCAGGGCATTGGAAAATACAAAATTCGAATGCATGCGTGATGGGCTGGTCGGTCCATTGTTACTTGCATTTTCAAGCAATGAACCAGGGGCGGCAGCAAAAATAATCCGTGATTTTGCAAAAGCGAATGTCAAGCTCGTAGTGAAACTGGTAGCCCTGGATGGCAAGTTGTTACAACCTTCTGATATTGAAGTGCTGGCCAATATGCCGGGGCGTGAACAGGCCATTAGCATGTTAATGGGCGTGATGATAGCGCCAATTTCCAAGTTTGTTCGCACGCTGGCAGAACCACATGCCAAGCTGGTCAGGACCATCGCTGCAGTGCGAGATAAAAAACAAGCTGCATAAATCATTAACCACATTATCCAATGATCTGAAAATTCAATTTAGGAGTATTTATCATGGCTGTTAGCAAAGAAGATATTTTAGAAACCATATCCAATATGAGCATCCTTGAAATCGTCGATCTGGTGAAGGCGATGGAAGACAAATTCGGTGTATCCGCAGCTGTTGCTTCAGCCCCGGTGGCTATGGCTGCCGGTGGTGCAGCCGCACCTGCTGCTGAAGAACAGACTGAATTTAATGTCATCATGAAGGCTTTTGGCGAAAACAAGGTCGGAGTTATCAAGGTAGTGCGTGCTATCACCGGTCTCGGACTCAAGGAAGCCAAAGATCTAGTTGAAGGTGTGCCTTCAACAGTCAAGGAAGGAGTCAACAAGGATGAGGCTGCCGACATCAAGAAAAAACTGGAAGAAGCAGGCGCAAGCGTCGAAGTCAAATAATTTTGTTGTTTACGTCTAATCAATATCACATCCCGGCTGGTGACCTTGGTTACCGGCCGGGGCCATGAGTGTTGATCGAGACGGACATTCTGCTGGTATGCTTGCGACAGTATCAGTAGTTAGTTGTATGTGTCGCGCGAGTGAAGTTACAGATTATTTTTGTGAGGTATAAAGATGACCTACTCCTACACTGAGAAGAAAAGAATACGTAAAGATTTTGGCAAACGGCCAAGTATTCTGAATGTACCGCCTCTACTGGCAACTCAGATAAATTCTTTTCGTCAGTTTTTGCAGCTGGGTATGGCGCCCGAGGAACGCAAGGATGTCGGCCTGCATGCTGCATTCAAGTCTGTGTTCCCCATTGAAAGTTACTCGGGAAACGCCATGCTGGAGTATGTCAGCTACATTCTTTCCAATCCTGTGTTTGATGTCAAGGAATGTCAGCTCAGGGGTATAACTTACGCTGCTTCGCTGCGTGTCAAGGTCCGTCTTGTGATCTATGACAAGGAAGCCGGTATCAACAACAAGGTTGTCAAGGATATCAAGGAACAGGAAGTCTACATGGGTGAAATGCCATTAATGACCCGCACAGGCACGTTTGTTATCAACGGAACAGAACGGGTCATCGTCTCGCAGTTACACCGTTCTCCCGGTGTCTTTTTTGAACATGACAAGGGCAAGACTCATTCTTCTGGCAAGTTGCTTTATTCTGCCCGCGTCATTCCCTACCGTGGATCATGGCTGGATTTTGAGTTTGATCCGAAAGATCAAGTGTATTGCCGTATTGACCGCCGCCGCAAGATACCGGCGACTATCCTGTTGCGTGCTCTGGGTTATTCTACAGCGGAAATGCTTGATGTCTTTTTTGAAACACACAAGATATCTCTTGGCAAGAAAGGTATTGTCCTGCATCTGGTGCCCGAGCGTTTGCGTGGCGAAATAGCTTCTTTTGATATAAAAGATAAGAAAGGTAAAGTGATTGTTGAAAATGAAAGACGTATTACTGCCCGTCATATCAGGGAGATCGAAAAGGCCAATCTGAAAGAACTTGTTGTCCCTCCTGAATACCTCGTTGGCCAGATTCTCGCAAAAGATGTGATCGACACTGAAACCGGTGAATTGATCGCCGAAGCAAATAATGAAATTACAGAAGCCCTGCTGGAGAAATTACTGGCGGGGCAGAAGCTGGACATTGAGACACTGTATACCAATGACCTGGACAGGGGTGCGTATATTGCAGATACACTGAGGGTTGATAACACCACATCACCGCTGGAGGCACAAATTGAAATCTACCGGATGATGCGTCCGGGTGAACCGCCCACCAAGGATGCGGCGGAAAACCTGTTCAAAAATCTTTTCTTCAGTACGGATCGATATGACCTGTCTGCGGTCGGCCGTATGAAGTTTAATCGTCGTGTAGGACGCAAGGAAGCAGAGGGTGCAGGGGTCTTGTCGAAAGAAGATATTATTGACGCGTTGAAGGTATTGATCGATATCCGTAACGGCAAGGGCTACGTAGATGATATTGACCATCTGGGTAATCGTCGTGTCCGCAGTGTGGGTGAAATGGCCGAGAACCAGTTCCGCATCGGACTCGTGCGAGTTGAGCGGGCGGTGAAAGAACGGCTCAGTCTGGCAGAATCTGAAGGCCTGATGCCACAGGAAATTATCAACGCCAAACCTGTATCTGCTGTCATCAAGGAATTTTTTGGTTCCAGTCAATTATCACAATTCATGGATCAGAATAATCCTCTCTCTGAGATTACACATAAGCGACGTATCTCGGCATTGGGTCCAGGTGGATTGACCCGAGAACGCGCCGGTTTTGAGGTGCGTGACGTACATCCTACTCACTACGGGCGTGTCTGTCCGATTGAAACCCCTGAAGGTCCGAATATTGGTTTGATAAATTCACTCGCAATCTATGCGCGTGCCAATGATTACGGATTTCTGGAAACACCTTACCGTAAAGTAGTGAATGGTGTAGTTACAAATGAAATTGAATATCTCTCTGCAATCGAAGAAAGTGAATATGTAATAGCCCAGGCGAATGCGGCGCTAAATGAGAAAGGCCGTTTTACTGACGAGCTTATCTCCAGTCGTTATCAGAATGAATTTACCTTGTCTACACCGGACAAACTGAATTACATGGACGTTTCTCCCATGCAGATTGTTTCGGTTGCAGCATCGTTGATTCCATTTCTTGAACATGATGATGCAAACCGGGCACTGATGGGATCCAATATGCAGCGGCAGGCGGTGCCCACGATGCGTTCAGAAAAACCTCTGGTCGGTACCGGCATAGAGCGCAAAGTTGCCATGGATTCAGGCGTAACTGTAAATGCGGAAAAGGGCGGGATTGTGGATTCGGTCGATGCCAGCCGTATCGTCGTCCGTGTGAATGAAGATGAGATCAATCAAGGCGAACCAGGAGTTGATATCTATAACCTGATTAAATACACGCGTTCCAACCAGAATACCTGTATTAACCAACGACCGCTGGTCAAGCCCGGCGACATTGTTGCCAGGGACGATGTACTGGCTGACGGCCCCTCTACCGATCTGGGCGAACTGGCATTGGGACAGAATATGCTGGTAGCATTCATGCCATGGAACGGCTACAACTTCGAGGACTCGATTCTGATCTCGGAACGTCTGGTACAGGAAGATCGTTACACTACCATTCATATTGAAGAACTCACTTGCGTGGCCCGTGATACCAAACTTGGGCCGGAAGAAATCTCGTCCGATATCCCGAATGTCAGTGAGAGTGCACTGAATAAACTGGATGAATCCGGAATTGTATATATCGGTGCCGAGGTGAATACCGGTGATATTCTGGTTGGCAAAGTCACACCAAAAGGTGAAACACAACTAACACCGGAAGAAAAACTCCTGCGCGCTATCTTTGGCGAAAAGGCTTCAGATGTGAAGGATACTTCACTGCGGGTCCCTTCCGGAATGAACGGTACGGTAATCGACGTACAAGTGTTTATCCGTGACGGTGTTGAAAAAGACACCCGTGCGCTGGAGATAGAAGAAGCTGAACTAAACAGTGTTCGTAAGGACCTGAATGATCAATTACGCATCATGGAAGAGGGTATTTATCAGCGTCTTGAATCCTTGTTACAGGGCAAGCTGGCTGATGGTGGTCCCAACGGCCTGGCGGCTGATAGCAAAATTACCAAGGCCTATCTCTCTGAAACCCAGAGAGAAAAATGGTTTGAAATACGTTTGCGTAACGAAGATGCCAATCGTCAACTTGAACAGATCTCAGCACAGATTGGTAAATTAAAGGCTGAATTTGATCAACGTTATGAAGAAAAGCGTGCAAAGTTGACCTCTGGTGATGATCTGGCACCCGGGGTGTTAAAAATGGTGAAGGTTTATCTTGCCGTGAAACGCCGCATTCAGTCCGGGGACAAGATGGCGGGTCGTCACGGTAACAAGGGTGTTATCTCCAACATTGTTCCGGTAGAAGACATGCCCTATATGGAAGACGGTACACCGGTGGATATTGTACTCAGCCCACTGGGTGTCCCGTCCCGTATGAACGTAGGACAGGTTCTGGAAACCCATCTGGGATGGGCGGCCAAGGGCTTGGGGAAAAAGATAGGCAGGATGTTACAGATGCAGGCAAATGCCCAGGAAGTACGGGGGTTCCTTGACAAAATTTATAACTCAAGCGGTAAGCGGGAGAACCTCAAGTCACTGCACGATGATGAGATCCTGACTCTGGCACATAATCTGGAACAGGGCGTACCCATGGCAACACCCGTGTTCGATGGGGCAGGAGAAGATGAGATTAAGACCATGCTGGCCCTGGCTGATCTGCCACAGAACGGTCAGACACAATTATTTGACGGCCGCACCGGTAATGCGTTCGACCGCCCTGTCACCGTAGGTTATATGTATATGCTCAAGCTTAATCATCTGGTCGATGACAAGATGCATGCCCGTTCTACCGGTCCCTACAGCCTGGTCACACAACAACCGTTGGGTGGAAAGGCGCAATTTGGTGGTCAGCGCTTTGGTGAAATGGAAGTATGGGCACTTGAAGCCTATGGTGCAGCCTACACCTTGCAGGAAATGCTGACGGTCAAATCCGATGATGTGAACGGGCGTACCAAGATGTACAAGAACATTGTCGATGGCGATCATCGCATGGAGGCCGGTATGCCGGAATCATTCAATGTGCTGGTGAAGGAAATCCGTTCACTGGGTATTGATATTGAGCTGGACCAGAACTGACCAGCCATCATGATTACAATTGCACACAGAATCAATTTATTACAAACAGGCGTAGTTAATATGTCTTGTGGAGGCACATCTTGAAAGACTTGCTTAAACTGCTAAAACAACAGGGACAGGTCGAGGAATTCGACGCTATTACCATCGGTCTGGCTTCCCCTGAAAAGATCCGTTCCTGGTCTTATGGCGAAGTTAAAAAACCGGAGACTATAAATTACCGTACATTCAAACCGGAGCGTGATGGTTTGTTTTGCGCCAAAATCTTTGGCCCGGTCAAGGATTATGAATGTCTGTGTGGCAAGTACAAGCGCCTCAAGCATCGTGGCGTGGTTTGTGAAAAATGCGGTGTTGAAGTGACCCTGTCCAAGGTCAGGCGTGAGCGCATGGGGCATATTGAACTGGCCAGCCCTGTGGCGCATATCTGGTATCTGAAATCACTACCGTCCCGTATGGGCCTGTTGCTCGATATGACCCTGCGTGAGATTGAACGGGTACTGTACTTTGAAGCCTACGTGGTTATAGATCCGGGTATGACTGAACTTGAACGTGGCACGTTGCTTACAGAAGAAAGTTATCTGGAAGCAATTGAGCAATACGGTGATGAATTCGACGCGCGCATGGGTGCCGAGGCGATCCACGAATTACTCGCAACGATTGATATCGCCAGTGAAGTAGCCTCGCTGCGCGAAGAGATTCCACAGACCAAATCCGAGACCAAGCTCAAGAAAATATCCAAACGCCTGAAATTGCTGGAGGCCTTCTTTGCATCAGGCAACAAGCCGGAGTGGATGGTCATGAAAGTCCTGCCGGTACTGCCACCGGAGTTGCGACCACTGGTGCCTCTGGATGGCGGCCGTTTTGCCACATCGGATCTTAATGATTTATACCGCCGCGTGATTAACCGTAATAACCGCCTGAAACGTCTGCTGGATCTTAATGCGCCGGACATTATTGTACGCAATGAGAAACGCATGTTGCAGGAGGCGGTTGATGCGTTACTCGACAATGGCCGCCGCGGACGTGCTATCACAGGCACCAACAAACTGCCGCTGAAATCCCTGGCTGACATGATTAAGGGCAAACAGGGCCGGTTCCGCCAGAACCTGTTGGGGAAACGTGTCGACTATTCCGGCCGTTCAGTTATCGTGGTTGGTCCGACCTTGAAGCTGCATCAATGCGGCATCCCGAAGAAGATGGCGCTGGAATTGTTCAAGCCGTTTATTTTCAGCAAACTGGAACGCCGCGGCCTTTCCACCACCATCAAGGCAGCGAAGAAACTCGTTGAACGTGAAGGTCCGGAAGTCTGGGACGTGCTGGAAGAAGTGATCCGCGAACACCCGGTATTGTTGAACCGTGCGCCGACCCTGCATCGTCTGGGTATCCAGGCATTTGAACCTATCCTGATCGAAGGCAAGGCAATTCAACTCCATCCACTGGTCTGTACTGCATTCAACGCTGACTTTGACGGTGACCAGATGGCAGTGCATGTGCCACTCTCTGTCGAAGCACAGATAGAGGCACGTACATTGATGATGGCAACTAATAACGTATTATCTCCTGCAAACGGCGAACCGATCATTGTACCGACCCAGGACGTCGTACTGGGACTGTATTATCTAACCCGTGAATCTGCCAATGCAAAGGGTACCGGCATGTTAATGGCGGACACCGATGAGGTGCATCGTGCCTATGAAGCCGGTATGCTGGATCTGCATGCCCGGATTAAAGTGCGTATCAAGGAGGAGACATTGGATGAGAATGGCGAACGTCAGGTGAACATGAAGCGTTATGACACCACCGCCGGGCGTGCATTGTTGTCCAATATTTTACCTGCGGGCCTGCCATTTTCCCTGGTTAACCGGGACATGAACAAGAAGGCAATTTCCGCCCTGATCAATACGGCGTATCGTACACTTGGCCTCAAGACCACCGTCGTTTTTGCCGACAAGCTGATGTACACCGGGTTTGCCTACTCCACCCGCGCCGGTATTTCAATCGGTATCGAAGATATGGTGGTGCCGGAAGATAAAGGCAACATAATTCAAAAGGCAGAAATGCAGGTCAAGAATTTTGAAGACCAGTATTCATCCGGCCTTATCACCAATGGTGAACGTTATAACAAGGTGGTTGATATCTGGTCACATACCAACGATCAGGTGGCTAAGGCGATGATGGACAAACTGGGTACAGACATCATCAAAAACAGTGAAGGTAAGGAAGTAAAACAGGCCTCATTCAATTCCATCTTCATGATGGCGGATTCCGGCGCTCGCGGTTCCGCGGCACAGATCCGGCAACTGGCCGGTATGCGTGGTCTGATGGCCAAACCGGATGGTTCTATTATTGAAACCCCGATTACGGCTAATTTCCGTGAAGGGCTGAATGTATTGCAGTACTTTATTTCTACTCACGGTGCGCGTAAAGGTCTGGCGGATACGGCATTGAAAACCGCCAACTCCGGATATCTGACCCGGCGCTTGGTAGACGTAGCCCAGGATCTGGTTGTTATCGAGGTCGATTGTGGCACAACAGACGGTTTCAGCGTGGCATCGCTGATTGAAGGCGGTGATGTGGTAGAGCCTCTCGCTGATCGTGTGCTGGGCCGGGTGCTTGCAGTTGATGTGTTACGACCAGGCACCGAGGATGTTGTCATACCTGCCGGTACCTTGCTGGATGAACATTCGGTGAAGATATTGGATCAAACCGGTATCGATCAGGTGTTGGTACGTTCCGCGATTACCTGTGAGACCCGTTACGGGATCTGCGCCAAATGTTATGGGCGTGATCTGGGGCGGGGTCATCTGGTCAGCATTGGTGAGGCGGTAGGTGTAGTTGCAGCCCAGTCCATCGGTGAACCAGGTACACAGTTGACCATGCGTACCTTCCACATTGGTGGTGCAGCGTCACGTGCTGCAGCAATCAGCAACATCGAAGTGAAAAAAGGCGGTATCCTGAGATTGCACAATGTGAAATTACTGCAGCAGGAAAGCGGCAACCAGGTGGTTGTCTCACGTTCCGGCGAACTGACCATTCAGGATGAAGTTGGCCGTGAACGTGAACGCTACAAGATCCCCTATGGCGCCGTGATCACGGCAACCGATGGGCAGGAAATACAACCGGGCAAGATTGTGGCCGAATGGGATCCACATACACATCCGGTCATTACCGAAGTTGCCGGTACGGTACAATTTTCCGATATCGTTGAAGGAGGCACTGTTGACCGGGTGGTTGATGAGATTACAGGCCTGACCAACTATGTGATTGCCGACCAGAAGATGCGTGGTTCGATTGCCAAAGACATGCGTCCTATGGTGAAACTGGTGGATGCCAAGGGCAAGGAACTCAAGATCCCGGGCACCGATCAGACCGCACATTATTTATTGCCGCCCAAGGCAGTGATTAATGTTACCGATGGCGCTGAAGTCAATGTGGGTGATGTTATTGCCCGTCTGGCCCAGGAATCCTTCAAGACTCGCGATATTACCGGTGGTTTGCCACGCGTGGCTGATTTGTTTGAAGCGCGCAAACCGAAAGAAACGGCCATTCTCGCCGAGACCACCGGTACGGTCAGCTTTGGCAAGGATACCAAGGGTAAACAGAGATTGGTCATCACCAATGCAGAGGGTGAGCGGCATGAGGAACTCATCCCAAAATGGCGGCATATTACCGTATTTGAAGGCGAGCATGTCGAACGGGGTGAGAGTATTGTTGATGGTGCACCGGCCCCGCATGATATCCTGCGTTTGATGGGCGTGCATGCCCTGACAAACTACATCATTAATGAAATCCAGGAAGTTTACCGTCTCCAGGGTGTGAAGATTAATGACAAACATATTGAAGTTATCGTGCGCCAGATGTTACGCAAGGCTGAAATTACTGACCCAGGCGATACCCAGTTCCTCAAAGGAGAACAACTTGAGCGGGCACGGGTCATGTATGAAAACGAACGAGTTATGGCGGAAGGCAAGCAACCTGCGCAATGGGAACCGGTGTTGCTGGGTATAACCAAGGCATCGCTTTCAACAGAGTCTTTCATATCTGCCGCGTCCTTCCAGGAAACTACCCGGGTACTGACCGAGGCCAGCGTCAATGGCAAGCGCGATGACCTGCGTGGGCTCAAGGAAAATGTGATAGTCGGGCGGCTTATCCCCGCCGGTACCGGTTTGGCCTACCATAATTCCAGAATGCGTAAGCAGCAGGCTGAAACCTTTACCGGCCCTGAAAATGACAGCCAAGCCATAGTGGAAAATCCGCCAGATATGGAAACCGAATCAGCCCCTGTAGAGGGTACGTCAACCTCCTGAATTTTATTGTTAATCTGCCTTGACAGACTTGTATTGAAGGGCATAGAATTCCGCCTCTTTGACAGGCTGGGTTAAATCCCCGGCCTGTCACTATTTACGGCCTGGGGAAACGTATGAATCATGATGAATTCATACTGTTTGTCCGGGCTTTACATCACTCTGGCCACCCAAAAAACTTTGGCGCCGTGTGTCTCTGGATTGAATCCATTGAATATACGGTGGAATGTGTTTATGGCCTTGTGAAAATTGTTTAGACAAAACTGATTATGAAATTCAGGACACATTATTTTAAAGATGGCAACGATTAATCAACTCGTCAGAAAAGGCCGGAAACTGCAGCGTACCAAGAGTACCGTGCCGGCACTGGGATCCTGCCCGCAAAAGCGTGGTGTGTGTACGCGCGTCTATACCACTACCCCGAAAAAGCCAAATTCCGCGTTACGTAAAGTTGCCCGTGTACGCTTGACCAATGGTCATGAAGTCACCACTTATATTGGTGGTGAAGGTCATAATCTGCAGGAACATTCAGTGATCCTGATCCGCGGCGGCCGCGTAAAGGACTTGCCAGGTGTGCGTTATCATACTGTGCGTGGCACGCTTGATACCTCCGGTGTTACCGAGAGACGCCAGGGCCGCTCCAAGTATGGTGCCAAACGGCCAAAATCCTGATCTATAGAGATACCAAGCGAGACTCACTAATGTCCAGAAGAAGAGTTGCCGAGAAACGAGAAATCCTGCCTGATCCGAAATACAAGGATCAGGTATTGGCAAAATTTATCAATATGGTGATGCGCAGCGGCAAGAAATCCGTTGCAGAAAAGATTATCTACGGTGCCCTTGATGAAATAACTGCCAAGGGTAAGGGTGACGCACTGGAAGTATTTGCCAAGGCCATAGAAAACATCCGCCCACTGGTTGAAGTGAAATCAAGACGTGTCGGTGGGGCAACTTATCAAATCCCCGTAGAGGTCAGGCATGATCGCAGTACTGCATTGGCCATGCGCTGGCTGGTAGAGGCGGCCAAAAACAGGGGTGAAAAGAATATGGGTTTGCGTCTGGCCGGCGAATTGATGGATGCCTGTGAAAGTAAAGGTACTGCAATTAAAAAGAAAGAAGATACTCACAGAATGGCAGAAGCAAACAAGGCCTTTTCGCATTACCGCTGGTAATTCCATTAACCCATACATTTATTATAGAGCGTAACCAGTCATGCCAAGGATCACATCTATTGATCGCTACCGTAATATCGGTATCAGCGCGCATATTGATGCCGGCAAAACAACGACCACTGAGCGTGTCCTGTTTTATACTGGTAAATCACACAAGATAGGTGAAGTGCACGACGGTGCCGCTACCATGGACTGGATGGAGCAGGAGCAGGAACGTGGTATCACTATCACTTCTGCGGCGACCACATGTTTCTGGAGTGGTATGGACAAACAATATCCGGAACATCGTATCAATATTATTGATACCCCTGGCCACGTTGATTTTACCATTGAGGTTGAACGCAGTCTGCGCGTACTCGATGGTGCCGTCGTTCTGTTCTGTGCTGTCGGTGGCGTTGAACCTCAATCTGAAACAGTCTGGCGCCAGGCCAATAAATACGGTGTGCCACGCGCTGCCTTTGTCAACAAGATGGATCGAGCCGGGGCTAATTTTCTGCGTGTTGTGGATCAAATCCACAAACGTCTCGGTGCCAGACCGGTACCCATGCAGTTACCGATAGGTGCAGAGGAAAAATTCAAAGGCGTAATCGATCTGGTCAGGATGAAGGCCATCTATTGGGATGACACCAGTCAGGGTATGAAATTTGAACTGCGGGATATTCCTGAGAATATGCAGGATATGTGTAATCAGTGGCGCGACAAACTGGTTGAAACAGCAGCCGAGTCTTCCGAAGAACTTACCGAGAAGTATCTGGGTGGTGAAACACTGACTGAAAACGAAATCAAGAAAGGAATACGCACCCGTACGCTGAAAAATGAGATTGTCCCGGTTTTCTGCGGCTCTGCCTTCAAGAACAAGGGTGTACAGGCAGTACTGGATGGTGTTATTGAATATCTTCCCTCCCCAATTGATGTTCCGCCGATCAAGGGCATACTGGATGATGCTAAAGAAACAGAAGCAGAACGTCATTCATCTGATGATGAACCCTTTGCCTCGCTGGCATTCAAGATTGCAACTGATCCCTTTGTGGGAACGCTAACCTTCTTCCGCGTGTATTCCGGTGTATTGAAATCCGGCGATACGGTTTACAACCCGGTCAAGAGCAAGAAAGAACGCGTTGGCCGCATATTACAAATGCATGCCAACAGCCGCGAAGAAATCAAGGAAGTGCGTGCCGGGGATATTGCTGCTGCGGTAGGCCTGAAGGATGTGACTACCGGTGATACGCTTTGTGATATTAACAATGTAATTACACTGGAACGTATGGAATTCCCTGAACCCGTGATCGCGGTTGCGGTAGAACCCAAAACCAAGGTTGACCAGGAAAAGATGGGCATGGCACTCAGCAAGCTGGCTCAGGAAGACCCGTCATTCCGTGTGCATACCGACGAAGAATCGGGCCAGACCATCATCTCGGGTATGGGTGAATTGCACCTGGAAATTATCGTTGATCGCATGAAACGCGAATTCAAGGTCGAGGCTAACGTGGGTAAACCGCAGGTGGCTTATCGCGAAACAATACGTAATACCGTTGAAAAGGCGGAAGGAAAATTTGTACGGCAGTCCGGCGGTCGCGGTCAGTATGGACATGTTGTACTTAAGCTGGAGCCACAGGAATCGGGCGCAGGTTATGAATTTGTCAATGAAATTGTCGGTGGTGTTGTACCTAAAGAATATATCCCGGCGGTCGATAAGGGCATCCAGGAACAACTTAAAAATGGTATCATTGCCGGTTATCCCGTGGTGGACGTCAAAGTGTCCCTTTATGACGGCTCCTATCATGATGTTGACTCCAGTGAAATGGCCTTTAAAATCGCCGGTTCCATGGGTTTCAAGGAAGGTTGCGCCAAGGCCAAACCGGTATTACTGGAGCCGATTATGAAGGTGGAGATTGTTACTCCGGAAGAATATCTGGGTTCCGTAAACGGTGATCTGAACCGCCGCCGTGGCATTTTGCAGGGTACCGAAGATTCGCCTGCCGGCAAGATCATCCGCGCAGAGGTACCGCTCTCTGATATGTTTGGTTATGCCACGGATTTGCGTTCTGCAACACAGGGCCGTGCGACCTATACCATGGAGTTTGCAAAATATAATGAAGTCCCGGCAAATATTGCCGAGGGTATCGTCAAAAAGTAATCATTCAAATTTAACTAATTAAGATAAAGAGGTGAATAGTCGTGTCCAAGGAGAAATTTGAAAGAAAGAAGCCCCATGTGAACGTGGGGACGATTGGTCACGTGGACCATGGGAAGACGACGCTGACGGCGGCGATCACG
>MGYU01000056.1 GCA_001801885.1 Gammaproteobacteria bacterium RIFCSPLOWO2_12_47_11 | reverse complement strand
AGCCAAAAGTAAAATGAATTACACCCCCCTCAAACTCTACGGCCAGGAATACATCGCCGACACTTGGGCCATGGCCAACATGAACATGATCATCCACGACATGGAAGGCGAGATCGAAATCGGCGACACTTTCAAGAATCCCAAATTCCGCGACAAGCGCGGCAAACTTCGTACATTTGATCGCGTTGTCGCCAATCCCATGTGGAACCAGGACTGGTTCACCGAAGCGGATTATGACAACGACGAATTCAACCGCTTCCCCAAAGGGGCAGGTTTCCCCGGTAAATCATCTGCGGACTGGGGCTGGGTGCAACACATGCATGCAAGCCTCAAGCCGGAAGGCCGTGCTGCCGTGGTGCTGGATACCGGCGCCGCTTCCCGCGGCTCGGGCAATGCTGGCACCAACAAGGAAAAATCCGTCCGCCAATGGTTTGTGGATAATGACCTTATCGAGAATGTCCTCTACCTGCCGGAGAACCTGTTCTATAACACCTCCGCACCGGGCATTGTGATATTTCTGAACAAGGCCAAGCCGAAGAAACGCAAAGGCAAAATCTTCCTCGTCAACGCCAGCCGGATATTCGAAAAGGGCGATCCGAAAAATTTCATCCCGGAAGCAGGCATCGAAAAAATTGCCAAAATACTGATCAACTGGAAGGAGGAAGGCAAACTCAGCCACATCGTCGATCACGCCGAAATAAAGAAAAACGATTATAACATCTCCCCCAGCCGCTACATTCATACTAATGATGCTGAGACCTACCGCCCTATCGCGGAGATCGTCGAAGAACTGGAAATCATAGAAGCTGAAGCAAAGGAAACGGACAAGGCTTTGAAGAAAATTCTGGAGAAAATAGGAGTATGACTGATTGGGGAACATGTGCAGTTTCAAATTCGTTCGTTAAGAGTAAGGTCGGACGAAAAAATCAAATCCCTGCAAAAGGCATTTCTGAAACTGGTAGTTTTCCGATTATTGATCAGGGACAGGATTTTATTGCCGGGTACTGCGACGACGAAAACAAGCTTATTGACTTCGAACTGCCGCTCATAATCTTCGGCGATCACACACGTTGTTTCAAATATGTCGACTTTCCTTTCGTTCTCGGAGCAGATGGAACCAAGGTACTTGCACCAAAGAAAGAAATTTATGATCCGAAGTTCTACTATTTTGCACTGATTTCTCTTGAGCTTCCGACCCGTGGTTACAACCGGCACTTCAAAATGCTCAAGGAACGGAGTCTCCCGCTTCCTCCTCTCTCCGAGCAAAAGAAGATTGCACACATACTTTCAACAGTGCAACAGGCGATTGAAGAACAGGAAAGGATCATCCAGACCACCACTGAACTTAAAAAAGCCCTCATGCAAAAACTCTTCACCGAAGGACTGCGAGGCGAACCTCAAAAACAAACCGAAATCGGCCCCATCCCTGAAAGCTGGAAGGTGGTTCCGTTAGAGCAAAAGGCAGAGTCTTTCCAATACGGAACCTCAACCAAATGTGGTTATGAATCCGATGGGAAGCCTGTATTAAGAATACCCAACATTATAGGCGGCCATGTCGACATAACTGATCTCAAATTCGGAAAGCTGAAGAAGAGTGAACTAGGAAAGCTTACTCTGCACGCAGGGGATTTGCTCTTTGTGAGGACGAACGGCGTAAAAGAAAATGCTGGGCGGTGCTCCCTCTTTAACAATGAACTAGATGATTGCTACTATGCATCCTATTTGATCAGGGTCAGGCTATATCCCAAGATTCTCAATCCTTCCTTCCTAAACGAGTATACAAGAACTGAAGTTGGAACCTCATTTCTAAGTGGTCGATCAATAAGAACTGCTGACGGGAAATTCAATATCAATTCCGGAACACTTAAAACAATGCTTGTTCCTGTTCCAACAATTGATGAACAGAATGAAATTGCTCAGAGTCTTAAATTTATTGAAATGAAGGCTGCGCATGCTTACACAAAGAAAGCAAATCTCCAAGATCTTTTTCGCTCACTCATTCACGGACTGATGACCGCGAAGATACGAGTCAATGAAATTTCACCCAATATCAATTAAGGAACACCCCAAGTGACAATGCAAACAAATTTATCAGGACGACTTCGAAACACCCCATTGCTATTAACGAAAGGTTTATTGCCACTGTTTGAAGCTGCAATAAATTCAATTCATGCCATAGAAGAAGCAGGGATATTGAATAAAAATGGAAAAATAACAATCGAAATATTACGGATACCACAAGGTGAATTACGATTAAAAGATACAGAAGGAAAAAATGGATCAGATACTCACGAAGAAATTGTTGGTTTTAAGATTACCGATAATGGCATTGGTTTTACAGACGATAATATGGAGTCATTTAATACACTGGATTCAGAGTATAAAATAGAAAAAGGCGGCAGAGGAATTGGTAGACTTTTATGGCTAAAGGCTTTCAAGCGAGTAAAAATTGAAAGTACATTTACTGACAATAGCGAAGGAAAGCAAAAATTTCGAAGTTTTATCTTCGATGCTAATTCCGGTGTTACAAATGAGAACGTTAAAGTTACTGATGGGAAAGAACAAAATACAACGACAGTGCACTTGGATAATTTTAACGCAAAATATAGAAGTCATTCTCGAAAAATGCCGAAAGCTATTGCTAATAGCATCGTCGAACATTGTCTATGGTATTTTATCCGCGAGGGTGGCGTACCAGTAATTACGATTGTTGATGAAAATGAGAAGATATGTCTTGATAATGTTTTCGAAGAGCATATGCATACAGCTGCAATTACCGAATCTATTCTTGTTAAAAGTAAGGAATTTGAGTTAATACATGTAAAACTTCGTACAGAATCGATTTCTAATCATACAGTTGCATGGTGTGCTGACAACCGCCTTGTTGATAAATGGAACATTGATAGAAAAATACCAGGGCTTCATGGCCGACTATCAGATGATGATGGCGAATTTGTTTATTCGTGTTATGTAAGTTCAAGCATATTAGATGAGAAAGTTAGGCCTGAACGTACTGGGTTTGAAATTATTGAAGCTGTTGATGACCTTTTTGATGACACAGAGATCGGTATTAGCGATATACAAAATGCAGTAATTGATAGGGTTAAAATACATCTCGCCGAATATCTCGAAAAGAACAAGAAAAGGGCAAGGGAGCGAATAGAAGATTTTGTTTCAAAAAAGGCTCCAAGATATCGTCCAATACTGCATAGGATTCCTGAGGAAGAATTGAATATCGATCCAGATATGTCTGAAAAGGATTTGGAACTCGCGCTGCATAAACATCTTGCTGAAATAGAAGGGCAACTATTGGCAGAAGGACATGACATTATGTCACCAAAGGAGGGTGAAGATTATGATGACTATTCTAAACGGCTTCGCGAATATCTAGATAAAGCTGAAGACATTAAGAAATCTGATCTAGCGAATTATGTTTCTCATCGTCGGGTAATTTTAGATCTTTTAACAACAGCTATTCAGCGTGGTGTAGACGGGAAATATACTCGTGAGGATATGATTCATAATTTGATAATGCCAATAAGAAAGGAGTCTAATGAAATTATGTTCGAAAGTTGTAATCTTTGGCTTGTAGATGAGAGATTGGCATTTCATGATTATCTAGCATCTGACAAGTCATTATCCTCCATGCCTATAACAGGGAATAAAGAATCTAAAGAACCAGATATCTGTGCACTGAATGTATTTGATAAACCGGTTCTTGTCTCAGAAGGAAATAAATTACCCCTTGCATCTATCGTAGTCATTGAAATTAAGAGGCCAATGAGAAATGATGCGGCTGTGGGTGAAGAACATGATGCAATAGAACAAGCGCTTGGATATCTTGAACGGATACGTGCTGGAAAAGTTATGACAGCAAATGGACGGTCAATTCCGCAATCTGAGGATATTCCTGGATTTTGTTATATTCTTGCAGATATAACGCCAAGTGTTGAAAAGAGATGCAAGCTTCACAGCTTAAAACGAACTAGTGATGGGCTTGGGTATTTTGGCTACAACGATAATTTCAAGGCTTACATTGAAGTGATCTCATTTGACCGTTTAGTAAATAGCGCTAAGGAGCGTAACAGAGCTTTCTTCGACAAACTTGGCTTGCCAGCAAATTGATCAAACCATAGCTCACCACCTTTGAACATAAATCCGTTAGGTTACGCATACTTGAATACGTTGAGGCCATCGGCTGACGTAATGAGACATGCATTGAGGCAAAGAAGTAGCGGGTTTTTGCCCAAATATCCAAAATTTCAGTTACAAGTACTCCAATCCAACGTGAGTTCATGCCCATGAGCGCATGTTCTCCAACTCGGTTCATCTAGCAACTTTGTGCATCGCAAGTCCTGCAATAGTTTTTGGTTGTTTGCAGAGTCCCAGACTACTG
Organism: Gammaproteobacteria bacterium RIFCSPLOWO2_12_47_11; assembly: GCA_001801885.1. Taxonomy (GTDB): domain Bacteria; phylum Pseudomonadota; class Gammaproteobacteria; order Eutrophobiales; family Eutrophobiaceae; genus 2-02-FULL-47-50. The sequence goes on along the minus strand of MGYU01000056.1, from coordinate 11,877 downwards.
TTGCCCATTGCCCCTCGTGTGTCACCATGTTCAATTCGTACTGATCAAGCAGTTCCAGTTCCTTAAATGGTGTTCCACGTTGTTTGATAAGTTCTTTGATATTCTCTTCGGTTACAAGAGCAGGTGCGGGCTCACCCATGTAAGTGCTACTCACGATATCCATGGTGACGCGAACAAAGGTAGCCAGTTGCCCCATGTCTTTTTCGCTATATTCGCGGCAACTGTTAGAATCAAGCGCGGCGCACGTTGTGCTTGTGGTTAATACAAATACTGCCAATAAAACGATATGCAGATTATACCCAGAGCGTCGCATCGCCTTTCCCCTCCGGATCAATGGTTCCTGTGTCCAGATTCCAGTTTGCAATTAATGGGATATCAATATCACCTTTGCCCTCAATGGCCGCCGCCATGAGAATCCATGCTTGGGCAACATTGTTGACTCCTAACTTAAACACCTCTGAGTAGTGCATTGTGGATGCATTGAAGCGATTGTTGGGTGGTAGAGCGGTGTTCATGATATACATATCGAAAGCGTCTTCAGGTATATCCTCACTGGTTATATAGAATATGCCAGCTTCTGCCATTGCGTGACGGAAGAACAGTGCATTGATGTCAGCCTTATCCAGTTTGCTCACGTATGCATCGTGCCAGGCTGTAATCTGGGGTGGATTGCGTGCATATTCCTGCGGGTAGACCTCTCGGAGTATTGTGTCCCAGAGAGCAACTACATTCTCGTCGAATTTTCCATTAGAAGTGTTGAGATGCCGAAGATAATTGGCCCATTGACTATTGACGAGGTCAGTTCCGTATGTCTCACGGAAAATGTAGGAGTCCATGTACATTTCACATCTCCGGTGTTCCATCTTGTTTTCCGCATATTCCCCTACAATGGAACGAACCACGGGATGAATGCTTGCGTCGAGCATGACATGTGAAGCGTAACCGAAGAGCCAGGCAAGGACGCGGAGATAGAGATCATCGGTATGCTCGGCAGCATACCGTTCATGTAAATGCCGGATTCCCACGCGAACCACATCACCACTCCGTTCGTAATGCATACGGTCGGCCCAATTATCAGAGGGATCGTGACTGGTCAATGCGTGGTGCAAATATGGGTAATCAGGACCGACAGCGCCGGACTGAAGCCATTCAGGAAAGTGGTTGAGAATTTTAGCGGGGAATATTAGGCCTTGTTTCTCCAAGGCAGATTTCGCCATGTCCGCAGCAATCATGTGGGCAAATGCTCCTGGCATTTTGTATTCCTCCTTTGGGATGCACTACGAGCAAGTATGTACCAGCCGACAGCTTGAATATACCCAGAATGGGTTATCTAACCCAATATGGGCAGGAAAGTGAAAACTGTAGATCAGGGGTATATTTTGGTTTAAGTAACAAATCGCTAGCTTTACGTCGTTAAAACCCTTTTTCACGACAAATACCAATGATATGCGACAAATAAAGTATTTATATGTCGCATAAATCACTTTTGCGACATAAAAAGCCAAATCGCTCCGTTATGGAATTAGGACACATATACATTGATCAGGTGTTGGTAGCGGTGTCTCAATGGTATTTAGAGTATATTCAAAGACTCTGATTACAGTTCATTCGTCCTCGCTTTCGAATCTGCTTGCACGTTTTCGGAGAGGGGAAGTGATCTCGAGTTCCGAGAAAAGATACTCCAGGTCAAGTACCCTCAGTACGCACACCATATTGTAAAAAGTTGTTCGGCCATGGTTCTCTATATGTTCGATTGTACGTTTACTAAGATCGGCAAGTTTTGCCAATTCTGCTTGCGTGAGATTTAGCTCAAGACGCCTTGCACGAATTTTGTTAGAGAAGGCGTCAACAATGAGGCCTGTTTCATCGGCAGGATTTTCTTTTTTCTGCCTAACAAATGGGATGGTTTGGTAGTCATTTATACTGCAAACAGATTGAACAATAGTAATTGCCTTTTCATAGGCGTCAAATGTGAAGAACTCGGTTCCACCATCGTATGGCATTAACTTTTGTTTTTTGCTGCAGGACTTATGGAGAATCGACTCTAGCTCGAAAGCATTTCCCACTGTCTTGCAATTCACGATAAGTATTCTGGAGGTGTCAAATTTGTAGTACCGCAGTAGTTGCGATAGCCGTGATGATGGAGCTACTGCTTTACCAACCTTGAACGCGGTGCCGTCAGAAAGTGGAGCTATATATACAAAGGACATGTTTTATATAGGGTTGTCACTGAAATATCTTTTAGGATTTGTATTTCGTCAAGAATGACGATATATTAGCTAAATACGTACAAATGTCAACAAATATGGCGAATATAAATATTTCTAAATTACTAACGGATGATGCAATTCTGTCCGAGTTGGGAGCGCGGCTCACACGGCATCGTATCTGGCTGCAGATGACCCAGGCGGAACTTGCCAATCAGGCGGGTATTTCCAAACGTACAGTCGAACGGTTTGAATCGGGGAATTCAACACAGATGTCGACCCTCATCCGGATCTTCCGGGTATTAGACTTGATGGAAAATCTGGATCGCTTGATTCCTGAATCCAGTCCCAAGCCTATGGATTTGCTGAAGCAGAAAAGAAAAACGAGGGTACGTGCTTCGAAAGCCAGGCGAAAAAAAACAAATAAAAAATCCTGGACATGGAAGGAAGATAAATGACCGAGGTAGCCGAGGTCAGGTTATGGGGCAGTACCATTGGTGCAGTATCACTGGAAGAAGGGCATGAAATTGCTTCATTTCAATATGACCCGGAGTTTGTGCAAAGCAGTATTGAGATTTCACCCATTACCATACCGCTGTCCAACCGCATTTATACATTTCCCGAATTAGCCAGAAAAACCTTTTATGGCTTGCCCGGTTTGCTGGCCGATTCACTGCCCGACAAGTTTGGTAATGTTCTGATCGATGCGTGGCTGGCGAGTCAAGGCCGGACACCTGAATCCTTTAATGCCGTTGAACGTCTTTGTTATACCGGTGAGCGTGGCATGGGCGCTTTGGAATTCCAGCCTGCAATTGGACCGGGCGCAAAAAAAACGAAACGGATAGAAATCGATAAGTTGGTTGACCTTGCATCAGAGATTCTCACACATCGAAATGATCTGAGTGTTTCATTTACTGACGAAAGCACGGAGCAGGCGATGACCGAAATTCTGCGCGTGGGTACTTCGGCCGGTGGTGCACGTGCCAAAGCGGTGATTGCCTGGAATCCGTCAACAAACGAGGTTCGTTCCGGTCAGGTATCCGCAGGAAAAGGATTTGAATACTGGATACTGAAATTTGATGGTGTGAGTGGCAACAAGGACAAGGAACTTGAAGATCCAAAGGGATATGGAGTGATTGAATACGCTTATTCCCTAATGGCAAAGGATGCAGGTATTGTGATGAGCGAATGCCGGTTGTTTGAAGAAAATGGACGGCGGCATTTCATGTCCCGGCGTTTTGATCGTCTTGATGGTGGTGAGAAGGTGCATATGCAATCACTCTGTGCACTGGCGCATTACGATTACAATGTAGCAGGGGCTTATTCCTATGAACAGGCACTGATGGTGATGCGCCAGCTTGAACTACCGATGAGTGATATTGAAGAACAGTATCGCAGGATGGCATTTAATGTGATTGCCAGAAATCAGGATGATCATGTTAAAAACATTGCTTTTCTGATGAACAAATCTGGTCAATGGTCACTATCGCCTGCATTTGATATGACTTACAGTTTTAATCCTTCCGGTGAATGGACGGCCGCTCACCAAATGACCATTAACAGCAAACGGGATAAATTCACCCTGGATGATTTCAAAGCATGCGCAAAGACAGCTTCCATGAAACGCGGACGACCTGAGAAAATCACTGAAGAAATTAAACAAGCGGTGTCCCGCTGGAAAGAATATGCAGATGACACCGGTGTTGAACCAGTCCAGCGTGATCAAATCCAACGCACGTTGAGATTGAAAGATTTTTAGATGAAGCCCGGTGAACACAAAACCGTTCAGTTGCGCATCCTGAAGTATGCGCAGGAGATTGGCTGGGTATTTGTGCCGAGAGAAGAAGCGGAAAAGAGACGTGGGTTTACTACCCCTCACCCTAACCCTCTCCCGGAGGGAGAGGGAATAAAGAATAATCTCCCGCAAGGGGAGAGGGAGTTAGTCAATAGGGATATTGATGCATCGCTTTTCTTTGATGATCTGTTGTATGCCAAGGTGTGTGAATTCAACTGGGCATATGAGGAAGAATCCGGCGCTTTGCTTACCGAATTGCATCGATTACGTGCTGATATTTATGGTAACCGTGAATTTCTGAAATATCTCCGCAATCAGGGCAAGTTTTTCTGTGCCGATGAAAACCGTGAGCTCGATCTGACCCTGATTGATTATGACACACCATCGAATAATATCTTTGAAGTTACCGAGGAGTTTGCATTTCATAACGGCCACTATGGCACACGTGAAGATGTAGTATTTTTAATAAACGGCATCCCGGTATTGGTGATTGAGTGCAAGAATGCAAACAAGGATGAGGCAATTGCATTGGGCGTTGATCAAATTCGCCGTTATCACACCGAAACACCGGAAGTGATGTTGCCGGAGATGATCTTCACGGTTACTGAAGCGATAGGATTCAGTTATGGCGTGACCTGGAATACGGTGCGTCGGAATATCTTCCGATGGAAGCATGAAGAGATAGGTAATCTCGAAGCGAAAGTAAAAAGTTTTTGTGCCATACCTCAAGTGTTGCAGTTCCTGAAAGATTTCATCCTGTTTGCTGAGAAAGACGAAGAGTTACAGAAGATTATCCTGCAACAACACCAGGCGACCGCAATTACCAAAGCAACGGGCCGCGCACTGGATGCAAAACATACCCGTGGACTGATCTGGCATACACAGGGCAGTGGCAAGACCTACACCATGATCAAGACAGCGGAAATGCTATTCAAAGCGCCCAAAGCGGAGAAGCCAACCATACTGTTGATGATTGACCGTAATGAACTGGAAGATCAGATGTTGAAAAACCTTGCGGCACTCGGTCTTAACAATGTGTCACATGCGAATTCTATCGCGGAACTGAATCGCCTCTTGCAACAGGATTATCGCGGCATCATCGTGACCATGATTCACAAGTTTCGTGATATGCCACCGGACCTGAATATCCGGCATAACATTTATGTACTAATTGACGAAGCGCATCGCACTACTGGTGGTGACCTCGGCAATTTCCTCATGGCCGGACTCCCGAATGCAAGCTATATCGGATTTACCGGGACGCCGGTAGACAAGACGGTGTATGGCAAGGGAACGTTCAAGACTTTCGGGTGTGAAGATGACAAGGGATATCTGCATAAATATTCCATTGCAGAAAGTATTGAGGACGGCACAACATTGCCGCTTTACTACAATCTGGCGCCCAATGACATGCTGGTTCCACATGAATTACTGAATGAAGAATTTCTTTCATTGGCGGCAACGGAAGGTATCGCGGACATTGAGGAACTGAACAAGATTCTTGAACGCGCAGTAAACCTGAAAAATTTCCTTAAAGGCCGCGAACGTATCAGCAAAGTTGCAAAATTTGTTGCAGATCACTTCCGGCAAAATGTTGAACCATTGGGTTACAAGGCATTTTTGGTTGCAGTTGATCGTGAAGCCTGTGTATTCTACAAAGAAGCTCTGGATCAGATTCTGCCGCCTGAATATTCAGAAATCGTCTTTACCGGAAACAACAATGATCCGCCACACTTGAAGAAATGGCATCTGGACGGAAAAAAGGAAAAACAGATCCGCAAGAGTTTTACCAAACTAGAAGACCAGCCCAAAATTCTGATTGTTACTGAAAAGCTGCTCACCGGGTTCGATGCACCGATCCTTTATGCTATGTATCTGGATAAACCTATGCGCGATCACACTTTGCTACAAGCCATTGCTCGTGTGAACCGGCCTTATGAGAATGAAGACATGGAAATGGTTAAGCCACATGGGTTTGTTCTGGATTTTGTCGGCATATTTGACAAGCTTGAGAAAGCGCTCGCATTTGACAGCGAAGAAGTAAATGCCATCGTGAAAGACATCGGCCTATTGAAGCAACTTTTCAAAGCCAAAATGGAAGAGAAGGCGCCAGGTTATCTAAAATTATTAAAAGGAAATTTTGATGACAAGGATGTGGATAATCTTATTGAGTATTTCCGGGGCAAGGAGAAACGGAAAGAGTTTTTCAAGGAATACAAGGAAGTTGAAATGTTGTATGAAATTATTTCACCCGATGCTTTTTTGCGGCCATTTATTGAAGATTACGCCACGCTTTCCTCTGTTTATGCTGTGGTCAGGAATGCCTATGCAAAGCGGGTATATGTAGATAAAGCATTCCAGAAAAAAACCAATGAACTGGTACAACAGCATATCGGTACAGATATGAAAGAGTTTCCGGCTGAATATGTGGCACTGGATGCAGCAGGACTGGAAACAATCAGGAAAAGAAAAGAAGGGAAAGCCACCAAGATTATTAATCTGATCAAGGCAATTCAAAAATCTGCCGAGGAACATAGTGATGATCCATTTCTGATTGATATGGCCATCCGGGCAAAGGCAGTTCAGGAAAACTTTGAGGATCGCCAATCCAGCACTGAAGATGCATTGGCTGAATTGTTGAAGGAAATTGAAAAGAATGACCAGCGCAAGAAAGAACAGGCTGCATTGGGTCTGAATAACCTGACTTATTTTGTATTCCAGAAATTGCAGGATGAAGGTGTTCCCAATCCGATGGATGTTAGTAAAAAAACAAGAGAAGCATTTACTGAATATCCAGGCTGGCGTGACAGCGAGAAGGAGTTACGGGAATTACGCAAAAAGATAACATTCGCTGTTTATGGCGAAGTGGATGATCTGAACAAAGTGACTGAGATTGTAGAAAACATTTTCACCGTCCTCATGAAAAGCGGCAAAGTATTATGAGAAAATGGCGGGACAAAAAGGAATTCAAGCAACGGGTTTTGGAATGGGCTGAAAAACTGGATGTCAATGTTCGTTCACTTGCTGTGCGCCCGATGAAAAACAAATGGGCATCCTGCTCATCCGAGGGACGTCTGAATTTTAATGATGAACTGTTATCCATGGATCGGGAGCTTGGTGATTATGTAATTGTTCATGAATTGCTGCATTTCTTTGTGCCAAATCACGGCAAGCTCTGGAAAAGTCTGATGCGGGCTCATCTTGGAGATTACGAACGTTTGGATAAAAAACTAAGACAAATGAGTTCATGACAGATACAAATAACGCATCACCTTGGCACACATTATCGGCCGAAGAAGTTCTTGCAAAACAGCAGAGTGCAACTTCTGGTTTGAGTGATGAAGAGGCTGCCAAGCGGCTTGCGTCGATGAAGTAATTGAAAGTCTAAAATACGGTACAGCAAAGAAATGTGGCTACGATAAACGCGGTATTCCTGTCCTCCGCATTCCAAATGTAGTCAATGGCATGATTGACCATACCGACCTGAAGTATGCGATGTTAACGGCACTCGAGTATGAGAAACTTCAACTAATTTCAGGCGACATACTAGTAATCCGTTCTAACGGTAGCGTATCACTGGTTGGAAAATGCGCTCTTGTTAAGGAAGCTGAGTCAGGATTCGCCTATGCAGGATACCTGATTCGACTTCGACCAAATTACACATTGATCGAGCCAGAGTTCCTGAACTTGGTACTTGGCAATTATGACATTAGGCTGCAAATAGAGTTGGAGGCCCGCTCGACCAGTGGAGTGAACAACATCAATAGTGAGGAAGTTCGTGCACTGCGTTTCTCCCTTCCTCCGCTCGCCGAACAACAAGAAATCGTTCGCCGGGTAGAAGAATTATTCAAACTGGCTGACCAACTCGAAGTACGTTATGAAAAGGCCAAGGCTTATACCGACAAACTGACTTCCTCCATCCTCGCCAAGGCTTTCCGCGGCGAACTCGTCCCCCAGGACCTGAATGACGAACCCGCATCGGTTTTACTGGAACGCATCCGCCAGCAACAGGCAAACGCACCCAAAAAGCCTAAAATTACTGGCAAAAAAGGGAAACAAACCAAACGGTTACAGTCTGGCTAATATATGGTTATAATATGGCTCAACTATGGCCTATACTCTTAAATCCAAAAACACCATAAATCAAGCCAAATTCCATGACTACCTCGCACAAGGCATTATTTCAGAATATCCATCAGTCTGATCCATTGAAATTCTGGTCTAACCATGGGCTGGATTATCGCGCTGTTTCTGAATTCTTGGGCTTCGACAACAATGAATTGTCGAAACTGGGGGGCGTGAGCAAACAGTCCGTTCGTCTGGATAATCGTATTCCGCAAGATCTGAAAGAGAGCCTGGAACAGATTGCCAATATCTGCTCGCTGGTCGCCGAGTATTTTAATGGCAATGTGGAGAAAACAGTGCTCTGGTTTAAAACATCCAACTCGCAACTGGGAGGAATTTCTCCGCGGGACATGATTCGCTACGGGCGCTATAAAAAACTCCTTGCCTTTATTACGGAAGCACGGCAGGCCAACACAAGCAGTGGCGGATAAGGGAAAGCACGGAAAGCGATTGAGACGCCACGCAGGTGGCGATGAGAAGTTCCTATTAGACAAATTCAGTGAAGCAGACCTCCATACCTGGCGCACTGTCGCTGCGGGTATGGAGGCCTATCAGGTTCAACTCTCATATCATCTGGCTGGTCTACGCCAACTTCATAATGATGAAATTTGTGGCGCTCTGAGAAGTATTGCCGGAATATCTCAGGATCTTCAGGAGTGGTGCCGAATAGTTGATTACCAATATTCGATGGATACTCTTTCTGCCAGAGGCAGTCTGATCAAGGGCGGCAGGTTTAATATCGGCGCTGATCTTGTCCGGAATTCACAACCAACATTTCCAGCATTGTATTGCGCGGAAAATTATAAGACAGCCTATATGGAAAAATTTGGCGCACTTGAAAAAGATGACAATTCAGAATTTTCAGGACATGAGTTCGCCCTGCGTAAACTCACATCATTTACTTCCGTTCAATTAATCGGAACCGTGAAAAATATATTTGATTTAAGGCGCGAATCAAATTTAAAAGCATTTATTAAAATAATTGAAAAATTTGAACTGTCCAAAGAACTGAAAGAATTGGCCAAAATGCTTGGTATCCGGATACCTTTGGTGACGAATACACAACAACTCATGCAGACGTTTTTGAGGCCGATTGGCGTAATACCCCCGTACAATTTGGCCTTCCTTCCAATCCACAGATTTTTGGCAGTCTGCTTTGTAATACCGAGTTTGAAGGTATTCTCTACCCATCTTCAAAAGGAAATAATAATTGTCTTGCGATATTTCCCGAAAATTTCAAAGGAAGCGATTCATATGTAGAATTGGCAGACAAAGTTCCTGCCGGAGCCACCAATATCAGAATTGACTCTGAAACTTGGCGTAGTTTTGTTTAATACCAGTTCAAATAGCTCTGTTGTAAAACTAGAGTGAAATTAGTGCGGGGAAGGGAATCGAACCTCCATGTGGATGGGCATCCAACCTAGGTATTTACTTACCAACCCAGAAAACATTGTCATAATGTAAAATATATGATTCACTATAGCAATTAGTGAATCATATATTTTACATTATGGCTAAGTATAACGTCCCGGTAAAAGTAAAAAAGCGTTTAGAAACATTGGGTAAGCTAATCAGTGCAGCCCGTCGTGTCCGTGGTTTTACCCAAGCACAACTTGCCGAACGTGCAGGAACATCCCGGCCGACTATCAACCACCTTGAAAGCGGCAAACCCAATGTTATTTGGAGTACCGTCATGACGGTCTGTTGGCTGCTCGATCTACCTACCGACCCGGATTTGATGGATCCGATTCGCCGTGCTGAACTGTTGGCAGAAGCTGGTGATATTGAGCGTGCCCGGGGCTTGAAGGAGTTGGATGATGACTTTTAAACCCGGGCATCAGGATGCCTATGTCTGGATATGGTTACCGGGCGCAACCAGGCCGGTGGTTTGTGGCCGGGTGGCCAGCACGGAAAACATCCCCGAAGCCGTCCACCGGTTTATCTATGGCCGTTCCTATCGCGAACTGGATGGGGCTATTCCTTTAACACCACATGCATTGCCGTTACGTGCGGGTGAACAACCCAGCCGCCGGGGTTTGCATGGTGTATTGCGAGATGCTGCACCGGATACCTGGGGCAGGCGTGTTCTTATGTATCGTATGCAAATGGCTGTCGAGCGTGCCGAAGCGGAATTGACCGAAATTGATTACCTTTTGGCAGGGACTTCAGGGCCGGGCGCATTACATTTCCAGACTACGGAAGATGTCTATCAGCCAAAACCCTGGAGCAGCGTAAATATTGAAGCGTTAATGACTGCCGCCGAGGCAGTTGAACAGGGTGTGCCCTTACCGCCGGAACTTGAACAGGCGCTGTTGCATGGCACCAGTATCGGTGGTGCTCGTCCCAAGGCTTCCATGGAAGATGAAAATAATCATCCCGTCATTGCCAAGTTCAGTTCGACTACGGATATTCATCCCATGGTCCGTTTGGAAGCACTGGGATTGAGTCTGGCGCGTGCGGCGGGAATTGAAACAGTTGATATCAGGCTGATATCAGTAATGAACAAGGATGTATTGCTGATAAAGCGTTTCGACTGTGAACCTGCACGTGCAACACGCCGTCATTTTTTCAGTGCATTAACAGCACTGGATCTGTATGAAATGGAAGCCCGCTATGCGAGTTATCCTGATTTATCAGATTACCTGCGCCGTTATGCTGAATCTCCAGTAGAACAATGCCACGAGCTGTTCCGCCGCATGTTGTTAAACATCATGATCGGCAATACAGATGATCATGCACGAAATCATGCATTTTTCTGGGATGGTTGTTTCATCAAGCTGCCACCAGCTTATGATATTTGTGTGATACCACGTACTGGACTTGAAGCGAGTCAGGCAATGGAAGTAGGCGAGCAGGGCAAGCGTACGTCTATTAATAATGCACTATCATTGTGTGGCCGCTTTGGTTTAAGCGATGAAGAAGCACAGGGGATTGCGGATAAAATGGAAGAAACAATTCGTGAACATTGGCAGGCAAGCTGTGATGAAGCGAAAATCACCAGACAACTGGCAGGCCAATTGTGGGAACGTGTAGTGTTGTCACCAGCGATTAAGAATAGTTAAGTATGGAAAAATATCCCTGGCAATAATGTCAGATTGTCTGCGTATAAATATTAATGTTAGATAACTCACAACCATGGCATGCATTGTCTGTTGATGATGTCCTTGCCAGGCAGAAGACCACACCTGCGGGTTTGAGTGATGAAGAGGCTGCCAAGCGGCTTGCTGAAGTTGGGCCCAACAAACTGACACCAGCCAAACAACGCGGGCCGCTGATCCGCTTTCTTGTGCAATTTCATAATTTACTGATCTATGTCCTGATCGGCGCGGCGTTTGTCACCGCATTACTGGGACACTGGGTGGACACCGGCGTAATCTTCGGTGTTGTTTTTATTAATGCCATTATCGGTTTCATACAGGAAGGTAAAGCCGAAGAAGCCCTGGCGGCAATCCGTAATCTCTTGTCACCACAGGCGATGGTGGTGCGTGATAACCTTCCGCGAACAATCAGCGGGGAAGAGATCGTGCCCGGTGATATCGTCTTGTTGCAATCCGGTGATCGTGTTCCCGCCGATGTGCGATTGATACATCAGAAAAATCTGCGCATTGATGAAGCCATGCTGACCGGTGAATCCGTGCCAGTGAATAAATCAATTGAAAAAGCCGATGAATCCAGCGTGCTGGCAGACCGTGCCTGCATGGCATATTCCGGTACGTTTGTGACATTCGGACAGGGCAAGGGTGTGGTGAT
>MGYU01000055.1:11684-28125 GCA_001801885.1 Gammaproteobacteria bacterium RIFCSPLOWO2_12_47_11 | reverse complement strand
TGCCCACCAGCGGAACGCCAGAACGGCCATGACAAAGCTAGCGAGTAGAGCGAGCGGGCCGCCCACAAAAGCTCCGAGTACCACCATCTTCTCGAAGTACGGAGCCTCGCCCGTTTCATCGGCAATACGGGAAAGCGAAACATCCGTATAGAGCTTGCGGGCCATGCTTCGATCGACGCCAATAAGAAGCGAGCCCGATTGAATTCGGGCAACCAGTGCTTGATATTCCTCTTCGGTCATAACTGAGGGCTAACAGTTAATTATACGAACGCCGCTTAATTTTATGTTATACGGCGTTCGTATAGCACGATAATTACGGACTTTATTGATAGTTTTCATCTTTATCCCTCTTTCCTTTCCCCTGATTGGTTATAAAAAGATTAGTACATGAATAAAGATTAGTACATGAATATGGTGTCCGCGAGATTTGAGGTTTTAAATTCCCCTTTGTCATGCCGAGGAAGCAAATTGTTATAGGGGCATCTGTGCTGGATGCACAGATGACAAATTCGTCGGGAACGAATTTGGACATGCGAAGCATGCCTGAAAGGCCAAGCCCATGGATGGTCTTGGTCAACGGCTCTGAGGCATGGATGCCGAATAGGTGCGTACCCGTTATATAACAAATTGCTGACGAGGGTAGCCGAAGGCCATGACAGCGGGGATAAGTTTTCTTGGTGACTTCTTTATGAAAAGAAGTCACTCGCCGCGCAAGGTGAAATAAATGTTTAAAGAACCTGATGGAGAAATGAATATAGATCCCTCACTTTGTTCGGGACGCCTGCGGCGGATTTCTCGCTACGCTCGAAATGACACAACCCGCCATCAGGCGGAAACTGAATTTGCTATCAGTTAGATGATCGTTCTCTACGCTCGAAATGACACAACCCGCCATCAGGCGGAAACTGAATTTGTTATCAGTTAGATGATCGTTCTCTGTTTTGAAGTACTTTCCGAAGTGCATCATTAACTGCCTTGGTGTTCGGAAATGCTTTGGTAAGATCAGGATCGATGACCACAACATTTGTACTTTTCAGGTAACATTTAAAATACTTTCCACGAACCCCTTTACCGAGGGACTTTAAATCATATTCCGGTTTTAATTCATCAGATTTGCTCATAATTATTTCTAAGGTTTCTGATATAGGTGAATTATTTTTTAACAATTCTACCCATTACTTTAACAAATCTCCTCATATCAGCTTTGCTGATTGCTCCCATTGCCGAAACCCTGAACATGGTTTTGGCCAGATCGCCCTGGCCGGCATAAATTACAAAACCCTGTTTCTTCAGGGTATCATGCAATTTCGTGTAAGAGATTCCATCGGGAAGATGCCAGGCATGCAGCACACATGAACAGTCTTTTTCATCTATCAGTGGTTGAATACCGAGTTTGATTAAACCTTCACGGATAATTTTCATGTGCTGCAGGTATTGTTTCTGCCGTTGTTTCCAGCCGCCTTTATCTTTCAGTTCTTTCAGCGCCTCATCCAGCGCGTAAAAACACTGTACGGATTGGGTGTAGGGTGTGCCATTGGCATCCTGTTGCTGGAGATATTTTTTCAGATCAAGATAGAGCGTATGTGGTGTGACACTGGTTTGTGCAATAACCTTGCGGTTCACGACTACAAAACTGGTACCCGGTACGCCATGCAGGCATTTATTCGCAGTAGCGGCACAGGCGGCGATGTTCCATTGCCTGAATTGTATGGTCTCGGCGCCGAAACTGCTGACGCCATCGACCAGCAGTGGAATATTTTTTGAGGAACATATCTTTGCAACGCTTTCGAGATCGTTCAGGCGTCCGGTAGTGGTTTCATGATGAATTACCGCGACATGGGAAAAATTATTCTGGTTAATGATTTTTTCCAGTGCCTTGAGATCAATCTGTTCACCCCAGGCATGATGCAATATTGTGCGTTTGATGTGATGAACCTCGGCCATGCGGGTCATGCGTTCGCCGTACACACCGTTTTCGATGATGAGCACATGTCCAGTATCCGGCACCATGCTGGTCAGCATGGCCTCCATGGCCGAGGTACCGGATCCACTGAGTAGTACGGCAGCCCAGTCTTTTCCGGAAAGGTTATAGACCCTTAATAGATTGGTGCGGATATTATTCTGGAGTTTGATGAATTCCGGTTCGCGATGGCAGAGATCAGGCTTTAACAATGACTTGCGAACACGCTGACTCAGATTTACCGGGCCGGGATTGAGCAGGATCTCTTTTTTCATCAGAAGCTGCTCCCGATATGTTGCATCAGACGGCGCAGGACATCCGCCGGCTTGATGTCCGGACGCGGCAGGTTTTCCATGGTTCCGGTTTTGATCTTCAGGTGCCCGAAGCGTGGTCCGTTTGTTTCTTGCCGGGAGAATAATTCATCCAGCATTTGTATATCGTTACCATCAAAACTTGCTGAATAACCACAGGCCGTGGCAATTTCGGCAAAACGTACATTGCCGGCAACGGTTGCCTGGGCGCCTGTCGAATCATGGGCCTCATTATCCAGCAAGATATGGGTGAGATTGTTGCCGGCATAACTGCCTATGGTGGCAAAATTGCCCATACGCATGAGTGCCGCACCATCACCATCAATAATCACAATATGTAAATCCGGTCTTGCCAGTGCCAGTCCCAAGCCAAGCGATGATGCACAACCCATGGAACCCACCATGTAGAGTTGATTGTCCCGATCGGCAATGGCAAACAATTCCCGGCCGGTGTAGCCCGTGGTGGCAATGACGACAGTTTCCGTTTCAGGTGTCAGGCTGATAATACGCTTAAGCACTTCACTCCTGCCGGGATTGTCCCTGTTTGTTGCAAAATGTTTGCGTTCTGTTTTTCTGTGAGAAACATCCGCGATGGGATTCTTGTTTAATTTATGTGCATTGACAGTTCCTTGCTGCATGATAAAGCCAAAAGGCCGTTGCACCTTTTGCATATAGTCAAGCGCGTGCTGCAGGGCCGGTTGTATGGCGGTACTTTCATTTGGAAAGGGCTCCCAGGGCACCTGCATGGTATTGAACAATGCGCCGGTGATCTGTCCCATCAATTCATGCTGGGGCTCATCCTGGACACCCGGCGCTCCACGATGTGTAGCAATAATGATCATCGGGATGCGGAAGACCCAGGCAAGCGAGGTAATGGGACTGACCGCATTGCCCAGGCCGGAATTCTGCATCATGACAATGGAACGTTCTCCGCCAATGGTATAACCGGCCGCCGTCGCCAGCGCATCACCTTCGTTCGCCGATGAAACATACTCAAGCGTATCGTCATTGATTACATAATTAATGAATGGTGTAAGAAATGAACAGGGCACACCGGTATAGCGTTTGATACCGGATTTGCGCGCAGCCTCAACGAATTCTTCAGCTTCGATCATGATGTTTATGGATTATCAGTTATGAGTTTGAAATTACAAATGACTTTAATTAAATTTCCCTCACCCCATCCCTCTCCCGGAGGGGGAGGGAGTTTCGTAGTTATTTCAAGTCTTGGTGAAGTCACCGGCGCGATCAATATCTTCAATCGTATTCACATCCAGCCAGTGACCGTGAATGTAATGCACCTTGACCGGATGGCCGGTCTTGACCAGATAATTCAGCAGATCGGGGATGGTCAGTTTTGAAAAATCATCCTGATTCTGTAATTCGGTCAGGGCGTTGTTTAACCGTTCCAGACCTTTACCCTGTACACGCAGCATGCCAATCCAGCGCCCGGCGGGTTTGCCGGCTTCTACCACCTGGTTCTCAGAAATGTGCAGGAGATCAATGTCCTGGCTGAACATGCCACGGTCATCCGGTTTGGAGCAATAAACATAATCCGCTGAACCGCTGATATGACTGCTTTCAAGGGTTGAATCAACCACGATGACAATCTCACCGGAGGTGCCCAGCAAGTCAGCCAGGATATATCCCCTGAATAACAGATCGCCATAAATGATGATCATGTTATCGTGGAAATCTTCGCTGGCGCAGAGCAGTGAGTGCAATTCACCTGTGGATTCATATTCAGTATTAATGCACAGTTTGATGCCGCTGGTGTCGATAGACCCGGACTTGTATCCTGCAACTACCGTGGTGTGGTTAATATTCTGTTTTTTGAATTCATCGAGCAGGCGGCGCAACAGTGTCTTGCCACCGATAGTGAGCATGACTTTGGGGCGATCATGTGTTAATTCATAAAGGGCGTTGCCACGGCTGGCAGCAAGTACGATGGCATGTGTTTCGGATTGTCCGGTATGCAGATAACGTTCCTGTGCCTGTGTCAGCTCGTCTGCGCCCTGTAATGCGAATATCCTTTTTACCGGCACAATACTGTCTTCTATGTTGGCGACTGATTCACTCTTGTAAATTTCCTTGCCGATTCTTTCCATGGCGGCGACCGAGGCGCGGATCATATGGTTGGCCCAGATGACCATACTGATATTTGCATTGCGAAATACTTCTGTAGGTGTGCTGTAGTAGGTTGTCGGCACAATAATGACCGGTGAACGACCAGCCCATTCGTGTGTGAATTCCAGGATTTCATTCGGTCTGGAAAGTTTGCTGTGAATCAGTATCCCGTCCGCGCCCGCTTCGTGATAAGCCTCGGCTCGCCGCAATGCCTCACTCATGCCCCAGCCGGCAATCAATGCTTCAATGCGCGCAATAATACAAAAATCAGGATCATCCTGGCTGTCCTTGCCGGCCTTGATCTTGCCACAGAATTCATTTACATCGGCAAGCGGCTGTCGTTCACCATTAATAAAACTGTTAATCTTGGGGAATTGTTTGTCTTCTATGCAGACTCCTGCAATCTTGCGTTGTTCAAGTTTCTTCACGAGGCGGCGCATGTTATTGAAATTTCCATAACCGGTATCGCCATCCAGCAGAATCGGGATACGCGTTACATCAGACATGAATTCCAGCATGTCCACGACCTGGGTCCAGCTTGCCTCATTGCTGTCACGCACACCGTATTGCGCGGAGATTGCAAGGCCACTGGCCCAAATCCCGTTGAACCCGGTTTCTTCCACCAGGTGCGCCGAAATCCCGTTATGGGCCTCCATAATGAATTCAAGTTTTGGCGATGTCAGCAATTGTCTTAATTGCGAACATTTGCCAGTTGTGTTGTTATCTATCGGTAACGTTGCCATATTTATTTCAATTGTAAAATATTCGGAAGAATATTATTTTTCGCCTTGTCCAGGTCTTCTGGAAAATCAATCTCTATCCAGTTCAATCCGGTAATATCCTCAAAGCCGAAACTATCCGGGCTTGAGAGCAATAGATCACGGATACATTCTTCATAAGGCTGTTTATCCTCTCCGCGTTGCAGATAGTCTTTTGCACTCTGTACGAGCCCGTCTGCTGTTTCTTTTGAAAAACGGAAAAAACCGACGGATTCCCCCTGATAATCAAAGTGTAAATTATCATCGATTTTTTTTCTGAACTCTATGAGTCGCCCATTACGTACACAGAGCTTGACGGGTTCCTCGCCCGGTTCAAAATCCCGGTCCAGCAGGAAACAGTTTTTATTACCGGTACTGATCAATCGTTCAATGATCCGGTGATCATAAAGCACATCAGCATCCATCAGCAAAAAATCATTATCAGCCGCCAATGCCTCCACCCCGGTCAGCATGCTGATGATGCTGCCTTTCTCATAAGCCGGGTTGTATATTAATTGTATGAGATTGGCAGCCTCACTTTTGCCCACCTCCTGTTCGATCAAATCTGCCCGATATCCCGTGACTATAATAATCCCTGTAATTCCGTAATGGTGCAGAATTTTAAGGTGGCGTTGCAACAGGCTGACGCCACCAAACTGGAGCAGGCATTTGGGTTTGTTGCCAGAAATTTCACTGAGACGCTGTCCGATTCCGGCGGCAAGTAAAACGGTTTTCATAGGATAAGGATAATAAAAAGAGACGTCCCCGGCGTTTCAGTGTTTAAATGAATTAAGTGTAAGCATCGAAAATTCTGGTTACGCCAGTGCTGCTCATTAATTAACGAGAAGTCCACTAAATGCTGTCCAGTTATATCACTTTACAGTAATATTGTAATATAACTTACTGAAAATACGATTATATAAAATAATTATCAATAGCTCATACCCAGCATGTCCAACGTTCCGGAAAAACTCGGCAAGTACGAGATCAAAAAACAGATAGGCCGTGGCAGTATGGGTGTAGTTTATCAGGGCTATGATCCGTTTACTGACAGCCTGGTTGCAGTCAAGGTGGCACGCAGCGAGGCCCTGAAAAATCCCGAAGCGGGTGCACGTTACCGAAAAATGTTTTTCAATGAGGCACATACCGCCGGTAAATTAAAACACCCCAATATTGTCGAGATCCTCGATGCCGGGGTGGATGGTCAATCCTGTTATATCGTCATGGAACTGGTTGAAAACGGCAAGACGCTGAAACAATATTGTACCCCGGACAACCTGTTGCCCTATGACCAGGTCGTCCAGATCATTTTTAAATGCGCCAAGGCCCTGGACTATGCACACCGCGAAGGCGTTATTCATCGTGATATCAAACCCACCAATATTCTTGTTAGCAAGGATATGGACGTCAAGATCGGTGATTTCAGTATAGCCCACGTCATGACAGCGGACACTGCAGCAACAATGCCTATGGGCTTTGTCGGATCACCACGTTATATGTCACCGGAACAGGTGCAGGAAGATACCATCACCCATCAGACTGATCTGTTTTCGCTGGGCATCGTAATGTATGAACTGATCACCGGTAAACATCCATTTGCTGCCGAGGGATTTTCCCGGTTGATACACAAGATTATCAACGAGAAACAGCCACCGTTGCGTACCTATCGTTCCGATGTGCCCGAGATACTGGAAAAGATCGTATATCACTGCCTGGAAAAGGATACGGCGAGGCGTTACAAAATGGGCCTGAATCTGGCGGGCGATTTGAGCCTCGCGTTTGATTATCTTGAACAACCGCAGGAAGACATGGCCGAGAAGGAAAAATTTCTGCTGGTAAAACAACTGGAATTCTTCCAGGGTTTTTCGGAAACGGAAATATGGGAGATCACACGCGCCTGTATCTGGCAGGAATATGAATCCGAATGTGAGATTATAGTAGAAGGCGATATTGATGATACCTTTTATGTGATCACCTCGGGGGCGGTAGAAGTCATGCGGGAAAACAAGGTAGTTGGCGGCCTGCAACAGGGCGATTGTTTCGGCGAAATGGGTTATCTCGCGAACATGAAAAGGACCGCCACCATACGCGCCAGGGATTATGTGAGATTAATGAAGATCAATGGGACCTTGATTGATCAACTGTCAGTGGGATGCCAGTTACATTTTAACAAGGTGTTTTTGCGCACACTGGTGAAACGCCTCTCGTTAACCACGCACAAAGTCATTACCCAGTAGAATCCATCTTAATATGCCTGCACTTGTTATAACTTTGTCGCCCGCTGCATTGCTCCTCACCGTACTTGTATGTCCTGTCTCGTCGCAGCCTCGCGGGCTTCGCGTTCTACCTGCGCCCGGCTGATATTGAGGTGGATCCTAATGTTATTTTGAATCAATACTCTTCAAATAACGTTTAATCAGGTTGCTGGTCGATGAATCATGCGTACTATTCGTTTTGTGGCCATCCAGTTCATCTATTATTGATGCAGAGATTTTTTTGCTGAGTTCAACGCCCCATTGGTCAAACGGATTTATATTCCAGATTGAGGCCTGTACAAATGTCCGGTGTTCATACATCGCCAGCAACATGCCTAATGTATATGGCGTTAATTGACCATACATGATGGTGGTACTGGGTTTGTTGCCCGGTATAATTTTATAATCCGGTTTGATTTCGCTAAGCATATGACTGTTACCTGCCATCAAGGCTTCTCCCTGTGCAATGCAGTTGGCAACTAATATATCCTGATGTGCTTTCTGGTCCTCACTGTGGTTCATGCCCAACAGAAAATCCACAGGTGTGAGATGCGTGCCCTGATGCAAAAATTGCATAAATGCATGTTGTGCATTGGTGCCCACGTTCCCCCAGATAACAGCTGAAGTATTGTAGTCAACAGGCTGGTTGTCCTGATCAATATATTTGCCATTACTTTCCATAATCAATTGTGAGAGATAACCCGGTAAATAGTGTAATGACTGATCGTAGGGAATAACGGCCAGTGTTTTGGCATTGAAAAAATTGATATACCAGATATCCAGCAGGCCGAGTATGACCGGGATATTCTTCGCCAGTGGCCGGGTATGCAAATGTTCATCCATGCAATGCGCACCGGCCAGAAACTGGTAAAAATTATCCATGCCGGTAGAGGCCGCAACTGGCAGGCCAATAGCAGACCAGACGGAATAGCGGCCACCTGTCCAGTCCCATATTTTAAAAATATTTTCCGAAGGCATACCGGAATTTTCAGCAGCTGTAATATTTGCTGTAACGGCAATAAAGTGTTTTTCGGGTTCATTACAACCCCGTTCAAGCAACCATTGTCTTGCCGTTTTCGCATTGGTTAATGTTTCTTCTGTGCTGAAAGACTTCGAAGACACCATGAACACTGTCGTTTCAGGATCAGAACCGGACAGTGCAGCATTGATTTCGCGTGCATCAATATTGGCCACAAAGTGAACAGATAATGATGATGTTTTGAAATCTTTCAACGCATCATATGCTAGCCGTGGACCAAGATCGGAGCCACCGATACCAATGTTAATCAATGTGTTTATTGATTTACCGCTATACCCTTTTATTTCACCTGCACGAAGTCTGTTTACAAATTGCTCCATGCGCGAGAGTTCATCATGTATGGGCCTGCTGATATCCGTATTACCGGCCTTAATGGCAGTTCCTGCCGGAGATCTTAAAGCAGTATGCAACGCGGGTCGTTGTTCAGAGCGGTTCAATAGGGAGCCATTAAACAATGCATCAATACGGTTTTTTAAATCCGCCTGATCGGCCAGAGAAAATAATAAATCCAGAGTTTCAGCAGTAATACGATGTTTGGAATAATCGATGTAAATGCCATCCAGTTCGATTGATAAGCGATTGGCCCTGTCCGGATCGGCAGCAAACATATCACGCATATGTATGCCGGAAATGTCCTTCTGATGTTGCTGGAGTTTACGCCAGGCAGGCGTATCCGTAAGGCGCATAGAAATGTTTAACAGACTCCGGCATCGCGGGAGTGCATGGATGAATAATCAGACAATCAGCAGTCAGGCAGTGATGAATATAAATACTACAAGATCCCGTATTATCCTGTGCCACTGATGTAATTTTCGAGCTGGGAGATGATGAATTCCTTCTCCATGAGGACATTCCTCATGACGTCCATCACAGACAACATACCGATAGGTTTGCCATTTTCTACAACTGGCAGATGACGGATATGGTGTTTTGACATCACTGCCATGCAGTCATCCACAGTCTGGTCTGCAGTCATGTACAGGACCTTGGATGTCATGATTTCGCTGACCCTGGTATCTTTGGACGAGCGGTTCATCAGCACTATCTTGCGCGTGTAATCACGTTCGGAGAAGATACCAGCCAGTCTGCCATCCTCCATGACCAGCAATGCACCGATCCCGGCTTCACCCATGAGTTTAATTGCATCATATACTATTGTGTCCGGTGGAACGGAATGTATGTGATAACCCTTTTCATCCAGAATTTGACGGATAGTGGTAGTCACGGCTGGCCTCCCCTGAATATCGTTATTGTTCTGTCCGGGACGTATTTACGTTTCTGCTTACTGGCTGTAAGTTTGGCACTAGTCTTTTTCAATGACAACCTAAATACTCAATAAATAGTGTAACTAAAGGGGTATCCGGGACCGTTACCGTTTAATTTATCAATACCATACTGATTAACGCAACATCTTATATGCTATTTGAATAATCCCGGCTAAAATACTTAAACTAAAAGGAAATATCTTTTCAATTACGAGGTATCATAGGTAGTGACCCGATAGGTTCTTAAGCAAATATGGACAAAATCCCAAAACGCCTGGGCAAGTATGAGGTCGCGGAAGAGATTGACCGTGGCAGCATGGGTATTGTTTATCTGGGCTATGACCCGTATGTAGACCGCCAGGTGGCTATCAAGGTTGCACTGGCTGAATCGCTTAACGATCCTGAATCCGGACAACGCTACCGGAAGATGTTCTTTAATGAAGCAAGTACCGCAGGCAGCCTGACCCATCCGAATATCATCAGTATTTTTGATGCGGGTGTGGACCAGGAGATCTGCTACATCGTTATGGAATATATCAAGGGCGGTGAAACATTAAAGAAATATTGTACCCCGGAAAATTCCCTGCCAATTGAAAAGGTGGTTGAAGTCATATTTAAATGTGCCAAGGCCCTGGACTATGCACATCGGCAGGGCGTTGTGCACCGTGATATCAAACCCACCAATATCCTGGTTACCGGTGATGTCGATATCAAGATTGGTGATTTCAGTATTGCCCATATCAACAAGCCGGATTCCACCGAAACCCAACCCGTGGGCATGATGGGCTCACCGCGCTATATGTCTCCTGAGCAACTCAAGGAAGATTTCGTTACCGGGCAGTCGGACCTCTTTTCTCTCGGGATCGTGATGTATGAATTGCTGACCGGCAAGCATCCCTTTGCCGCAGACAACTTTTCCCGTCTGGTCAACCGTATATTGAATGAAGTGCCCGTACCGTTGCGTGAAGTACGGCAGGATATTCCGGAGTCGCTCCAGGCGATAGTGGACCGGGCCTTGCAAAAGGATATCAAGAACCGCTATTCCATGGGACTGGATCTGGCCACTGAACTCAGCAAGGCCTTTGATGCCCTGGAAGGGCCACAGGAAGACATCAGCGAACAGGAAAAATTCATCTCCATCAAAAAACTGGAATTCTTCCAGGGTTTCCCTGATGCAGAGTTGTGGGAGATTCTGCGCGCCAGTACCTGGCAGGACTATGACGCCGGTAATGATATTATTGTCGAAGGTGAACTGGATGATTGTTTCTATATCATTGCCGAAGGCAAGGTAACCGTCAGCAAAAACAACAAAGCTATACGCACTCTGGAAAAAGGCGACTGTTTCGGGGAAATGGGTTATCTGGCCAAGACCAAACGCACAGCCAGCATCAGATCAGAAGGTAATACATCACTGCTGAAGATAAATTCCACAGTCATCTCCCAGGTATCATTGAATTGCCAGGTAAGATTCCTGAAGGTGTTTTTGCGTACGCTCATACACCGGTTGTCTGCCACCACTGAAAAAGCGACACAAGAGATGTAATTTTCAGAATTCCCGGTTTAATAATTCAGGGCGAATGAATATGTTGGTTGTGCAACGCACCATTTACCTTGAATCAGGTTATGCAGATTTCTGGTTTTTCAACTAAACTTTATAGCATTCAGATACATTCTGATTTTTCTGTGTATTTAAGTTTAAGAGTCGATCCGGGTAAATAACCGGTAGATTCACTGCTGGTTGTTATAAATATCAAGGGAACATGGAACGATGGACGAACCCGGTTCTAAAATTGACAGTGCTTATCTGGCATGGCCTGGAAGAGTGTGGCCTGTTTATGTTTTTCTGGCATTAATCTTTTCCATATTTATTTTCTTCGCAATTAATAGTTATCGATCCATCGATCGGGAACTGACTGATTCCGCCTTATCAAGAAGATTGTCTATTGCTGAACTCTCGGCATCGACCCTGTCGGAAAAATTTGATCGTATGATTGGTATCGGGATTGCGTTGGCTACGCGTGTACAGTTCCGTAAACTGATTGCTGATAAGAAATGGGTTGAGGCTGCTCAAATCCTGAGGGATGTTCCAAAAGATTTCCCGTTTATTGAAAGACTTTTTCTGGCTGATATTGATGGCACAGAGATGGCGGACATCCCTGAACTACCTGGCGTTGTGGGGAAAAATTTTGCTTACCGTGAGTGGTATAAAGGTGTCAGCCAAAACTGGGAACCTTATATTTCACCCGTATATAAAAGGGCTGCTGTCCCACAACGGAATGTGTTTGCCATTGCTGTACCAATCAAAGGCGATTCTGATGAAGTGCTTGGGATACTGGTGTTGCAGACGGACCTTGAAGAATTTTTTACCTGGGCAAGGGAGATAGAAATCGGTCCCGGTGGGTTTGTTTATGTCGTTGACAGCAAGGGACAACTGGCATTTCATCCTGAATACCCTGCCCAAGGTGAAATTATGGATTTTTCTGAAGTACCTGCGGTACAGCGGGTGTTGCAGGGTAAGATAAATGTCGAGATCACATATAACCCTGTAGAAAATGGACAGCGGGTTGCCGCCTATGTCCCTGCCAGGTTTGGTTGGGGCGTGATTGCCCAGCAACCTGTTGATTCTGCTTTTGCATTCAGGAATAAACAAATGAACCGTATCCTGATCGGATATGTCCTGATTTTGTTGTTCTGTATTCTGGTTTTGTGGTTGGCTATTCATATTCTGCGCCAGCGCCGGCAGGCAATAGAGGATCAACGCGTGATGGTGGAACTGGAAAGACGTGTTGCTGAACGTACAGAACAACTGGAGGCCACCAATAAAGAACTGGAAAGTTTCAGTTATTCTGTCTCACATGATCTGCGCTCACCGTTAAGGGCCATTGAAGGTTTCTCTCTGATTCTGGAAGAAGACTATGGCAGCAAACTGGATGCGGAAGGTCAGCGTTTGCTCGACGTTGTGAAAGATAATGCCAAACGAATGAGTATGCTGATCGATGATCTCCTGTCTTTTTCCCGGTTGGGCCGGCAGGTCATCAATCCCATGCAGATTAATATGAATGATCTGGTAAATGAGGTGTATGAAGAACTGCAGAACCAATCCGGCACAGCCAATCCAGCGAGATTCGTTGCCCATCCGTTGCCCGAGGCAAGGGCGGACCGCTCATTAATCCGTCAGGTCTGGGTGAATCTCCTGTCCAATGCAGTGAAATACAGCAGCGCATGCGCGGAACCAATGATTGAAATTGGTGGCGACATTAATAACAAGGAGAACATTTATTATGTCAAGGACAACGGTGCCGGTTTTGATATGCAGTATTACGACAAGCTCTTTTCTGTATTTCAACGTCTGCACAGGCCTGAGGATTTTCCGGGCACAGGTGTAGGGCTGGCAATCGTAAATCGTGTAATCACCCGGCATGGCGGGCGAGTCTGGGCGGAAGGCAAGGTCAATGATGGCGCAACATTTTATTTTACATTACCAGGGGAGAAGTAAATGACTGACGATCTTGAGCAGGTGGAAATACTGGTGGTGGAAGATAATCCCAACGATTATGAACTGACAGCAAGGGCACTGAAAAAGATTAATCTCGCCAACAAGGTTTTCTGGGTCAAGGATGGCGCGGAAGCGCTGGAATTCATTTTCTGTACCGGGAAGTATACGCAACGCTCAATGGTAAACGGACCAAGGTTGATTCTTCTGGATTTGAAGCTACCCAAGGTGGATGGGATACAGGTGCTTGAAAAGATAAAAACAGACCCCGTTACCAGAAAAATCCCCGTAGTAATGTTAACTTCATCACAAGAAGAGAACGACATCGTGGAAAGTTACAAACTGGGGGTCAATAGTTATATTGTTAATCCGGTGGATTTCCAGAAATTTATGGAAACAGTATCAAATGCCGGCTTTTACTGGATGCTGATTAACAAGACGCCTCAGGGTTAGTGAATAAAGAGCATTATGGACAAAGAAGTCAAGGTATTGCTGATAGAAGATGTCGCAACTGACGCGGAACTTGCGCTGCGGGAGTTGCGCAAGAGCGGGATTGTTTGTGTCAGCCGGCGGGTGGACAATGAACAGGATCTGCGCCGGGAACTCCTGGAATTCAAACCTCAAGTCATATTATCAGATTTTTCCCTTTCCGGAACCTTTGACGGCAGACGTGCTCTTGCCATCAGCCAGGAACTTGTCCCGGATACCCCATTCATTTTTGTTTCCGGCACCATTGGTGAAGAAAATGCGATTGAATCCCTGAAAAGTGGCGCCACAGATTATGTGTTGAAGACCAATCTGTTGCGTTTGGGTAATGCAGTCATACGTGCTCTGGATGAAGCGGAACTGCGGCAGTTGCAGAAAAAGGCGGAGAAGGACATCGAGGAACAGCATGCATTTTTCCGCAAGGTAATTGACCTCGACAAGAATTTGATATTCGCCCGTGACAGGGAAGGGCGATATGTGTTTGCCAACCAGGCCAGAGCCGAAGTATATGGCACCACCCCTGAAAAGCTTGCAGGCAAGAGGGACTCTGACCTTACCCCGCATCGTGAAGAAAGCGATCGATTTCGCCAGAGTGATTGTGAAGTGATAGAGACACGGTGTGAGAAGTTCATACACGAAGAAAAGGTGACGGACGCTGGCGGTAAAGTGCGCTGGCTACAAATTATAAAGCAACCCATTTTTTCTGCTGATGGTGAGGTCGAAATGGTGCTGAGTGTTGCTACTGATATCACCAGACGCAAACAGATGGAAGATGAACTTCGGCGTAATATCGAACGCTTCGAAACAATTTCCAAAGCCACCAATGATGCAGTGTGGGATTGGGATCTGTCTACTGACAGCCTCTGGTGGAATGATTCATTCAAGATACTGTTCGGATACCAGGAAAATGAAATCGAACCACATATTAATTTCTGGGTTAATCGTGTACACCCGGATGATCGTGATGATGTAAAGAATGGTATTTATCATGTGATCGAGGGCAAAGGTAAATACTGGAATGACGAATACCGGTTCATGCGGCGTGACGGATCTTATGCGTATGTTTATGACCGCGGGTTTGTGATGCGTGATAGTACTGGCAAGGGAATACGGATGATTGGTGCAATGATGGATATGAGCGATCGGCACGAACAGCAATTGAAAATATACCGCCTCAACCGTATCCGTGAAGTATTGAGTGGAATTAATTCAACTATTGTACGTGTGCATGATCGGGAGATTCTTTTTAATGAGGCATGCCGCATAGCAGTGGAGTATGGCAAGTTTGTTATGGCCTGGATTGGTTTGCTGAATCAGGCTACAGAAGAGATACAACCCGTTGCAATTTATGGAGCAGATCGCGATTATCACAGTGTTGCCAGATTTTCGATAAATGAAAGTAAACCTGAAGGACAGAATCTGGTCAGTCGTTCTTTGCGTGAGAACAGGGTAATCGTCAGCAATAATATTGCAACGACTAAAGGTATAAAGTACCGGCGCGAACTGCTGGAACGTGGATTCCAGTCTTTTGCAGTACTACCACTGTCCGTGGGTGGTGAAGCTGCCGGGACATTTACTTTGTACAGTCCGGAAAAAGACGCATTTGATGAAGAGGAAATGAAATTGCTCAAGGAAATGGCTGCTGACATCTCATTTGCTCTTGAAAACATCAAGCGGGAACAGCAACTCAATTACCTTGCCTACTATGATGTACTGACGGGATTGCCTAATCGGGATTTGTTCAGTGATCGCCTGACACAGGCGCTGCATACAGTAACAGAAAACCATATTGCAGGATTGCTGTTACTGGACCTGGAACGTTTTTCCTACATTAACGATGTTTATGGCCGGCATGTAGGCGATGCCACGCTGAAAAAATTCACAGCCAGACTCAGAAAAATGGTTCCTGAACCGGATCACTTGGCGCGTGTTGGTGCAAACTGTTTTGCCATCCTGCTGACAGAAATGAACGATCCATCAGCTATAGCCCAATTTATTGAGAACAAGCTTTCTCCGGTGGTTTCCAGACCGCTGAAGATAGAAGGGAAAAACATCAAGATATCAGGGAAGGTTGGTGTGGCAATTGCTCCTGCTGATGGTACTGATGCAGAGATTATTTTAAAAAATGCAGAAGTGGCATTAAAGACCGCCAAACAGGGCAGCGTTAGATATGTATTTTATGCCCGGGACATGAATGCCCAGGTGGCCGAGAAACTGACCCTGGAAAACAGATTACAGCAAGCGCTGAAAAAAGAAGAATTCATTCTTTATTACCAGCCCAAAATCAATCTGGCCAACGGTCAGGTTTGTGGACTGGAAGCCCTGATTCGCTGGAACAGCAAGGAAGGGCTCATTCCACCGGTCAAATTCATTCCACTGCTGGAAGAAACAGGCATGATTATAGACGTAGGATTATGGGCTATCAGAAAAGCCTTGCAAGACCGGCAACGATGGAAAGAAAAAGGGCTGGTACCACCCCGGATTGCCGTTAATGTTTCTCCGGTACAGATTAGAGAAAAAGATTTTGTTTCAGCGATAACCGGCGTGCTGGACGAATTCCCGGACGGCAATTCAGGGCTTGAACTTGAAATTACGGAAACCCTGATTATGGAAAACCTCAAAGATAACATCAAAAAACTTGCTGAACTCAGGGACAAGGGGATTCAGATAAGTATTGATGATTTTGGTACCGGGTACTCATCGTTAAGTTACATGAGCAAGCTTCCCGTCAATGCACTTAAAATCGA
>MGYU01000055.1:0-11673 GCA_001801885.1 Gammaproteobacteria bacterium RIFCSPLOWO2_12_47_11 | reverse complement strand
ATGCACTTAAAATCGACCGGTCGTTTATATCGGTTATGCTCAGCAGTCCTGATGATACCAGTATCGTTTCTGCAATAATTTCACTGGCCCATTCTCTGAATCTACTGGTCATCGCGGAAGGAGTGGAAACACTGGAGCAGGCGAACCTGCTCAAACTGCTGAGATGCGATCAGTTCCAGGGATATCTTTTCAGTCCACCGGTTCCATTCCTGGATATTGAATCCGTGTTGACTGAGCACAAGAGTTTTGTCTGATAACATCCCATCAGGACTCCACCGCAATTGATATAAACAGACTCAGTAAAGCCAACCTTCGTGGGCATCGGCATTGTTGCAACGCATCATCAATAAACCGGTTGATACTGAAAATTTTATTTGTATTTTGCAGATCCTCTGTGATTCCACTATGCTCATCCATTACATAATAAAATAATATCCATTTCCCATCTGCAGCCTGACCGGGGATGGAGTCTGTAGTCATGGGGAGGGGGAGACGGCATGTCAGCAGTCATCAGGTTACGGTTTGTATTTAAATTCCCCTTTTCCTTCATTTTTCCCATACTGAATCTTGCATTTGTTACTTCAGTACAAGCGGTGGAATTTGATTATGGCGATGTCTACGGCAGTTTTGATACCACGGTCAGTTACGGACAAAGCCATCGCGTTCAGTCACGCGCTAGCGAGTTGATCGGTATTGCCAATGGCGGCTCGGCGTTTTCTGTCAATGGCGATGATGGCAATCTGAACTATGATTCCGGCCTCATCAGCAGCACCCTGAAATTTACTTCCGAACTTGAATTGCACTATAAAAATTTTGGCGCCTTTCTCCGTGGTACAGGATTCCGGGATTTCATGAATGATGATCCCAATGATACTGTGCGTACTCCACTCTCCAGCCAGGCAATCGATCTGGTTGGCAAAGATCTGAAATTACTTGATGCTTATATGTGGACCAGTTTTGATCTGGGAACAAGACCATTTGATCTCCGCGTCGGGAAACAGGTATTGAGTTGGGGTGAAAGCACGTTTATTCAAAACAGTATCAATACCATCAATCCGGTGGATGTCAGCAAGTTGCGGGTCCCCGGCGCGGAACTCAAAGAGGCCCTCTTACCGGTGGGTATCGTGTCAGCTTCTGCCGGAATTACCGATACACTGAACCTCGAGGCATTTTATCAATATGATTATGAACGGGTCCTGATCGATCCGCCGGGTTCCTATTTCAGCACCAATGATTTTGTGGGGAATGGGGGCACATTTGTTGTCGCTGCAGGAGCAGGTTTTTTTGGTGATTTACCGCCGATACCTGGAACTTTTGCAACACGCGCACCCGATGATCGGCCGGAGGAGGGTGGGCAATATGGGGTGGCGTTGAGGTGGTTTTCTTCCCTACTTAATAACACTGAATTCGGTTTTTACCATATCAATTACCATAGCCGGTTACCAATCATCAATGGTGTTGTTTCTACTTTCGGTGCCGGTATTACGGGGGCGCAATATCTGATCAGTTATCCGGAAGACATCACACTTTATGGTCTGAGTTTTAATACTCAACTCGGGACAACAGGCTGGGCATTGCAGGGCGAGTATTCATTTAGGAATGATGTCCCGTTACAGGTCGATGATGTGGAATTACTCGTGGCGAC
Organism: Gammaproteobacteria bacterium RIFCSPLOWO2_12_47_11; assembly: GCA_001801885.1. Lineage (GTDB taxonomy): Bacteria > Pseudomonadota > Gammaproteobacteria > Eutrophobiales > Eutrophobiaceae > 2-02-FULL-47-50. Next base: position 10,028 of record MGYU01000055.1, on the reverse strand, counting down.
AATTAATGCAGGGATCCCCAGCCAGATCCCGGGTTCGGGGCTGTTTGCATTTGCCCCCGGTCAGGTGGTCCCTGGTTTTATCCGCCGTGATGTCAGCCAACTGCAAATGACAGCATCCCGGGTATTCGGCCCCATGTTGAAGGCCAATCAGGCCATTTTTGTCACTGAATTTGCTGTCACTCATGTGCATGATATGCCCGGTAAAGATGTATTGTTGCTTGAAGCTCCCGGTACAAACCTGACCGGTAATCCAGCCAACCGGCCATTTCTGGGACATCCATTTGTTGAATCGAGAGACAAGTATGCCGATGCCACTTCCTGGGGTTACCGCATGGTGGGCCGTCTGGATTACAACAATGTCGTTGGTGCGATTAACCTGCATCCACGCATTGAATGGCGGCATGATGTCTCCGGTAATTCACCGGGACCCGGAGGAAATTTTGTCGAGGGCAACAAGGCAGTAACCGCCGGACTCGGTGCCAGTTACCAGAATGCCTGGCAGGCAGATTTGAGTTATACCAGTTTCTTTGGCGCCGGTTCGCAGAATCTCCTGTATGACCGTGATTTTCTCTCGTTAAGTGTAAGTTATTCATTCTGAGCTGAGGTTGTGAAATCGAATAATGAAGACAAATAAACTGCTCACATTCCTGTTATCGCCGTTAATTATCCTTTCGCTGAATGCAGGGGCAGAGATTACCGCGGACCAGATTGCGCGTCTCGATACGGATCTAACCCCGCTGGGCGGAGAGAAAGCCGGTAATGCCGATGGTACCATTCCTGCCTGGGAAGGAGGCCTGACACAGCCACCGCCCGGATATCAGCCGGGCAAACATTATGTCGATCCCTATGCAGGCGATGCGATCAAGTTCACCATCAATGCCGGCAATATGGATCAATATGCCGGCAAGCTCACTGAAGGCCACAAGGCATTACTGAAGACCTACAGTGACAGTTACAAGATGAATGTCTATCCCACCCATCGCAGTGCCGCTGCACCACAACGTATTTATGATGCTACCCGGAATGTCGCCGCCACGGCCCGGTTAACGCCGGATGGTAACGGGGTGGAAGGCGCTGTTATTGGCATCCCGTTTCCCGTTCCTGCAAACGGACTGGAAGTGATCTGGAATCATTTGTTGCGCTGGCGTTGTAACTATGTCGAGCGACGTATTGTACAGGCTGCACCGACTCGTGGCGGTGATTACACGCTGGTGCAATTCAGTGATCAGGTCAGTATTGCTTACAGCCATGAGGGAATGACGACGGACAAACTCAACAATATCATCCTGTATTTCAAGCAGGATGTGCTGGCACCGGCACGACTGGCGGGAGGGAGCCTGCTGGTACATGAAACCCTGAACCAGAATATAGAGAACCGTAATGCCTGGATATACAACCCGGGTCAACGGCGGGTACGGCGTGCGCCCAATGTGGCATTTGATAATCCGGGTACTGCTTCGGATGGTATGCGCACCAATGATCAACTGGATATATTTAACGGCAGCCCTGAGCGTTATGACTGGAAACTGGCCGGAAAAAAAGAAATTTATGTACCCTACAATAATTACAAATTGCAGGATCCCGCATTTAAATACAGTGATATTCTGAAACCGCTGCATATCAACCAGGACTATCCGCGCTATGAACTGCACCGGGTCTGGATAGTCGATGCCACCTTGAAACCCGATGCCAGACATCTCTACAAACGCAGGACATTCTATATTGATGAAGACTCCTGGCAAATCCTCGCCGTGGATCAATATGACAACCGTGATCAACTCTGGCGCGTGTCGGAAGGGTTTGCAATGAATTATTATGATGTGCCGAATAACTGGACTTCGCTGGAAGTACATATCGATTTGCAGGCAGGGCGTTATCTTGCTGTTGGACTTTTTAACGAGAGTGAGCCATATAATTTTAATGTCAAATTCAGCAATTCGGATTTCACACCGGCGGCATTACGCCGCGAGGGTGTGCGCTGAAAATTTGCTGAAACCGCTACTCAGTTACCCGTATAAAGATCAGAACTATCCTGGTTTTTTCATTTCAGAGGAACCTCTGACAAAGATGTCATTTCGAGCAAAGCGAGAAATCCTTGTCTCGACAGAAGGGAGAGATCTCCATAAGACGATCCCTCACATATGTTCGGGACACCTGCGGTGGATTTCTCGGCCGCTGCTCCAGGCGCGACTCTACCTCCTCCATCCGTGGAGTCGTCCCTGCGGTAGAAATGAAAATAACAACTTAATCAGAGATTCCCTAAGTTATAAATCATTGCTTGTAATTATGTCTTGGTCAAAAACCAAGATTAGTAAAATATTCTGCCTGATTATACTGTTATGTGTAATACCTGCTCAGGCAGAGCAGGGCATTCTTGATATTAATGACAGGGAAAATGTTCCGTTACTCTCCAAAGCATTATTTCTGGATATAACTGCGGCAGGGAAAAAAAGAATAGCGGTAGGTGAACACGGTCATATCCTGATTTCACAAGATGGCAGAAACTGGCAGAAAACCGATGTGCCTGCTGATATAACACTGACGGCTGTTTATTTCCAGAATGATATGAATGGCTGGGCCGCAGGCCATGATGCGGTGATTCTGAGAACTACGGATGGTGGCAGGCACTGGCGGCAGGTCTATTCTGCTCCCGAAGAAGAGATGCCACTACTGGATATCTGGTTTGCCGATAATCAATATGGCATAGCCATTGGTGCCTATGGCCTGTATCTGGTCACAAAGGATGGTGGAGAAACATGGCAGAGACAAAAGATGAACATAGTCAATGCGGACAGTAATACAGATGACCCTGATGATCTTACTGAATTCTACGAACTGCATCTTAACAACATTGCTTATTCGAATTCGGGAAAACTATATATTGTTGCAGAGGCCGGCCGTTTATACCGGTCTGATGATCTGGGTACTATCTGGCAAGAGTTGCCATCACCTTACATAGGATCATTTTTCGGTGTGTTGCCTCTGGAGAATGAATCTCTTCTTGTTTACGGACTGCGCGGTCATTTGTATCGATCTGATGATGCAGGTAACAACTGGGTAGAAATTGAAACACATACACGCGAACTGCTTACTGATGGCTTCCAGTTGCGTGATGGCAGGATTATTTTAACAGGCATGGGAGGTGTGCTGTTGATCAGTGATGACCATGGAGTGTCATTCAAAATCAATGAACTTGGTCAAAGGCATGGTTATGCAGCCATCAAGGAAACCGGAAAGGACGAAATAATTACCGTTGGCGATTACGGGATTGAAACCTGGACAAAACAGCAACTGGGGCTTGCTGATGACTGATCATATCCTGATAAAAAAAATTGAATTACTGTTGTTCTCAAACAGAAAAAAAGTCTTGTTGTTTTTCCTGGTGGCGACTGCGTTCATGTTTTATTCAGCTTTACAACTGCGCGTGAATGCAGGATTTGCCAAGATGCTGCCGCTTGAGCATGAGTATATGCAGATATTTCTCAAGCACCGCGAAGAATTCGGTGGTGCCAACCGTATTCTGGTGGCCCTCATCGCAAGAGATGGCAATATGTTCACTCCGGAGTTTTTTTTGACGCTCAAAAATGTGACGGATGAAGTCTTTTTTATTCCCGGTATTGATCGCGCACAGGTGCGTTCACTCTTTACACCCAATGTACGATTTACCGAGGTAGTGGAAGACGGCATTACCGGCGGTAATGTTATCCCGGATGATTTCAACTACACACCTGAAGACCTCAAGCTGGTCAGGGAAAATATCATCAAGGCCGGAATCGTCGGGCGACTGGTGGCCAATAATTTCTCCGGGGCACTGATCAGTGCGCAGTTGCTGGATGTTAATCCTGAAACCGGCGAAACACTGGATTATGTCGATGTTGCAAGACAACTGGAAGAAAACATCCGTGGTAAATACAGTAGTGAAAAGGCTGATATCAATATTGATTATCACATCATAGGTTTTGCCAAGGTCATTGGTGATATAACGGACGGTGCAGCACGCGTTATTTTATTTTTTATGGTCACACTGGTCATCATCACACTGCTGGTTATTTATTACTCACAATCAGTAAAAATTGCCATGGTGCCAATTACCTGTTCCCTGATTGCCGTGATATGGCAACTCGGTTTATTGCCCTTGCTTGGTTACGGCATGGATCCGATGTCCATACTGGTGCCATTTCTGATCTTTGCCATTGGTGTCAGCCATGGTGTGCAGATGATAAGCAGCATACGGGTTTGTATATACAAAAACATGGATACCGAATCTGCCTGCCGTGAAAGTTTCCGCCATCTGTTGGCGCCGGGGATGATTGCTTTGCTGAGTGATACGATTGGTTTTATTACCATTCTTCTCATCAAGGTAGAGATTATCCAGGAGATGGCCATATCTGCCAGCCTGGGTGTTGCGGTTATTATTTTGACAAACCTTTTTCTGTTACCGGTACTGGCTACATTCATCAAAATAGATGCCCGTTATCAGGACAAGCTGATACGCCGTGCGGATTATCTTTTCCCGATATGGCAATATTTATCCCGTGTTACAGAACCTGTGAAAGCCGCTGTTGTTATTGCCTGTTCAGCACTTCTTCTGGGAGTGGGATTATGGAAAGGCATGGAGATCAAGATTGGCGATCAACAGCATGGTGTGCCGGAATTACACAGTGATTCCAGGTATAACCTGGATACCGAAGAAATTGCCAGACGTTTTTCCATCGGTGTTGATGTACTCACGGTGATCGTCGAGACCATGCCCGAAGGATGTATCAATTATACCATTATGGACACCATCGACCGGTTCGAATGGCATATGTTGAATACTGAAGGTGTGCAATCGGTCATTGCACTGCCGGGCATTGCCAAGGTCATTAATGCCGGCTGGAACGAAGGCAATATCAAATGGCGTGTTTTACCCAGAAACCAGTCGGTACTGACCCAGTCGGTGTCATATATACCCACTTCTTCCGGATTACTGAACAGTGATTGCAGTGTGATGCCGGTGATGATATTTACCAAAGACCACAAGGCAGAAACCATCAAGGCCATCATCAAGAGCATCACGGAATTCACTACAAGCCACAATTCAGAAAAACTTCAGTTTAAACTCGCTACCGGCAATGTCGGGGTGATGGCTGCATCCAATCAGGAAGTTGAGGCTGCACAATTCCCTATATTATTCTATGTCTTTTCAGCAATCATTCTGCTGTGTCTGGTGACATTCCGTTCTGTAAACGGTACGTTGTGCATTATTATTCCTCTCGCACTGGTCTCACTTCTGACCTATGCCCTGATGAGCGTGCTGGAAATCGGTCTCAAGGTGAACACCTTGCCGGTAGTTGCCCTGGGGGTGGGAATCGGTGTGGATTATGGAATTTATATCTACAACCGGTTGTCAGAGTTTATGTTTGAAGGTCTCTCAATCAGCCGTGCTTTTGAACTCACGCTGGCTACTTCAGGATTTGCTGTACTGTTTACTGCGATTACCTTGACGGTAGGTGTAATGACATGGATATTTTCTCCCTTAAAATTCCAGGCAGATATGGGTATCCTGCTGATGTTCATGTTCTTTGTTAACATGCTGGGTGCGGTTATACTCCTGCCGGCACTGGCAACTTTCCTGTTGAAAAAGAATAAAATTTCCTGATTGCGTCATAAATGAATTCACCTGTTATCGTCTGGCTCAGGCTCGATCTGCGTCTTGCAGATAATCCGGCATTATCTGCAACAGCAGAGTCCGGCTGTCGGAATGATTTTGAGAACAAATTGAAAATAACATGAATTTCATCCTTCCACGGTACTGGCCGATCTGGATCTTCTATGGTGCTATCCGGTTGATTTCGTATTTGCCCTACAAAATTCAGGTTGGGCTCGGCTGTAGGGTTGGCAAGGTGATGATGTATCTCTCATCCAAACGCAGAAAAATTGCAGAGACCAACCTGCGTCTGTGTTTCCCGGACTGGACGGAAGAAAAACGGCAGGAAATATTAAAAAAGCATTTTGAATCGCTTGGCATCTGTTTATTTGAATTCGGCATCACCTGGTGGTGGCCGGATGAACGTTTCCGGCCTTTGGCGCAGATCGAAGGTCTGGACAATCTCCATAAAGCACTCAGGAAAAACAAAGGGGTCATCCTGCTGGCAGGCCACTTCACCACACTGGAAATTATTTCACGTGTACTGAAACTGCATGCGGATTTTCATCCGATGTACCGCAAAAACAACAACCGGCTGATTGATCACATCATCACCAGTGGCAGAACCAGGCATACCGGCAAGGCGATACCACATGATGATCTGCGCTCCATGATCCGCAGTCTGCGCAGTAACATGCCGGTGTTGTATATACCGGACCAGAATTTCGGCAGGAAACATTCTATCTTTGTGCCGTTCTTCGGAATTCAGACAGCAACTGTTCCAGCCACATCACGTCTGGCAGCAATTGATAATACGCCTGTATTACCGATTGTTCAGCAACGCCTGCCGGACAATCAGGGCTATCTTCTGGTGATAGAAAAAGAACTGGACAATTTCCCGACAGCAGATCTGGAACAGGACACCATCCGCATCAATCATCTGTTTGAACACCAGATCAGGAATAATCCGGTCGATTACCTCTGGGTACATCGCCGTTTCAAGACGCGTCCGGATGGTGAGGAAGATATCTATAAACTTTAATGTGGTGGTATAGAAACCAGTTAAAACATTAATCAACCTGGGTTTTGCTCTCACCGGCAATCACTTCCGCAGCAAATTCTGCTGCATCCATGAACGGGTATAGCACATGATGTGCGCCGGCTTTTTCCAGCATCTTTCCTTCCGGTTCATTGTGTGCAGTGACAGCCACCTTGCCGGTGTAATCCTGGTTGGCCAGTGCGCGCATCAGGGTGAGATTCACATCAGGATGTGGCAGTGTGCTGATTACCCAGCGGACATTTTCCAGCGGCAGGCTCTCGGGAAAGTCCAGGTCTTCAGCGTCACCGAAGCGCATGGGTATGCCCTTGCGGCGCATGGCCCGGACATTTTCCGGATCAAAATCCACGCCCAGGACGGCCAGACCCCTTTCTTGTAATCTCAGGACCAGGCGGCCACCGTAGCGGCCGACACCAAAAATAATAACCTCCGCCTCCTCACCGGTACGCCGTCCTTTTTCCACAGCACGCTCCCGGAAGGGATCGCTGCGTTCAAATACTGATAACCAGGGGACCAGCCACTCATATAATGGCTGTGAATAAAGAATCATATACGTGGACAGGGTAATGGTGACCAGCCCCACCAGGGTGACCAGCCCGAGTGTCTCCTGTTCGATATGGCCCAGGCTGATGCTCATTGCCATGAAGATAATCGAGAATTCACTGATCTGTGCCAGCGTCAGTCCGGTCATAAAACCGGTGCGCTTGCGGTAGCCCAGATAAGCCATGATTGCCATCACAATGAGTGGCTTGCCAATCAGCACAAACAATGAGAACACTACAGCCGCAGATACTTCCGCACCGAGAGTGGAGAGATCAATCCTGGAACCGAGATCGATAAAGAAGAACAGCAACAGGAAATCACGCAGGCTGGTCAGGCGCGCGCTGATGGCTTCCCGGTAAGGTGTGGAGGCGAGGGAAAAACCGGCCAGAAATGCCCCCACTTCCTTGCTGAATCCGAGTAATTCCCCGGCGGAAGCGAGAGCAGTGCCCCAGGCTATGCCGAATAGCAACAAAAGTTCTTGGGAGCGTGCCAGTGATCCCAACAGATATGGAAATACCAGCCGCATGAACACTGCGACAAATATTGCAGCAGCAGCAAGCCGCCCAATGATAGTCAGGAAGGTAAAACCAATACCGGTATCCATTTCACCGTGCAGCGATCCCACGGTCATCATCGCAATTACGACAGCTATATCCTGCACAATCAGGATACCCATCGCGATGCGCCCGTGCAGGGAGTCAATTTCCCGTTTGTCGGACAGCAGTTTGACAATGATGATGGTGCTGGAAAAGGCCAGCGCGATTGCGATGTAAATCGCCTTGGTGTGGTCCATCCCGAATCCAAGACCGATCAGATAACCAAAGACAATCGTGAAACCAATCTGGCCGAGACCCGTGGCCAGGGCGACCGGTCCGATATGCCGTATCAGGTGCAGATCGAGTTTCAGTCCAACAACAAACAGCAGTACCGTAACGCCAATCTGGGCCAGCAGGGCAATTTCGTCATGAGAGCGGACCAGACCGAGAGCAGCCGGCCCTACCAGTATCCCGACAAAGATGAAGGCAACAATAAGCGGTTGGCGCAAGCGCACTGCAATTGCACCAACCAAAGCCGAGATGAGCAGCAGGGCAGTGAATTCATAATAGACGTTACTCATCAATGTGGCCCTCTGCCATCCGGGTATTCAATCTGGTGGTCAGTCTACCTGATATCATTCCATCGTCAGGTTTATGTTTTATTCTGTTTACGCTGATGGGCAAAAGCAATGCCGGCAAACAATATGGTCTGCCATTCACAAAACAATATTAATACCCAGATGTCTTCCGAATCATCGAATACGGTATCGACCAGTTCAAATATTCCTCCACCCAGGGCACCCGCCAGTGTCACTATCACGACCAGTTTTAAAATGCCGGAACGTATCTTCCATGCAATTACCCAGCCCAATGCGACCGCCAGTGCGCCCATTGCGCCTGCATTGACAAATGGAACCGGACCACCCATGGCGTGACCGATTTCAATGGAGGTCCGCCAACCTATGCTGCTGGCGACGATCAATATGATCAGACTTAAAAAATGATTAATGGCTTTCAGATGGGCCACATACCGGCCGGCGATATAGAGATAAATGCCCAGCACCACAGCCGGATAATATTGTTGAATGACAGGAATATCAGGCAGAAAAAACAATCCTGACCAGTTGGTCAGCCCTGCTGTCAACCCGATAAAGGCAAAAGCCAGTATTCCGGAGATATCTTTAACCATGAACAATAAATCCATTATTGGTTATCAGGGGCAAGATGAGATTTCTCCAGTATGAAATGTACCATGACATCATAAGGGACCAGGACGTTTGCGTTGATCTCCAGCCATTCTATCTCATTGGCCTTGCCGATCAGTACTTTTTCTACCGATGCCCTGGCGACTATATAGTCTGTCCCGGAAAACGGTTCCCGTATCTGATTCAATATCTCCGGTGAAGATAATATTCCGGCAACAAATGCATTGATATTTTCACCAAGGTATCGCCCTTTTTCAGAATCCCAGTCCTCATGTTGCAATGCTTGCATTGCAAGATATCGTGATAACCACGGGTATTCAACCAAACGCCCGATGAACAGTGACTTGAAATCTGTTTTATTACTTTCAGGATCGGTAAAAGCGGTGGTGATTAATTCATTGAATTTGTCCTGTGAGACGGTGCAACTGAGAAACGCATTCTCATGTGATCGTATACGCATGACCTGCCACTGAGGGTTAATTTCAACAACGGGCCTGCAGTTGAGTGAATTCTCACTTGCATGAACTGAAAAGGGCAGAAGAAAAAATATTATAAGAACGCTGGTCTGCAATAGCGCACCAGAAAGGGCAGATAAATTCATTTCAAAACCTGATTTGGAAATAACAGCCTGCGACAGGAAAATAACAGCATACTCTCCTTTTTGTTATTCCGATTTTGTTTCTTTCTCCATTATCTTTTTTTGTCTGAGAATCTTCCGGATATTCCTGATAGCATCCTGTAATCCATGATCGCCTTTAGCCGATGATGGTTTCTACATATTCCTGTCCCGGTATACGAGCCGGTACAGTGCCGGCAATACCAGGAGTGTCAGTAACGTGGATGAAATAATCCCGCCGATAACTACCGTTGCCAATGGCCGTTGCACTTCAGCGCCTGCGCCGGTATTGAGCGCCATCGGTAAAAAGCCAAGACTTGCCACCAGCGCGATCATCAGCACCGGGCGTAACCGTGTTAATGCACCTTCGACAATCGCCCCATGAATTTCCATGCCTTGCGCGCGCAAATCACGGATGCAGGACATAATTACCAGACCAGTG